>JBIIVF010000016.1:0-26762 GCA_044339595.1 Bacteroidia bacterium | reverse complement strand
CCGGCGGGTGAAATACAAAAACTAAAAAAAATCGACCGGGATGATTTTGATGCCGGCTATTGGATGAAGTATTGCATCGACTCTGTTCTGCTTGATCAGCCCTTCAAGGCCTTTCCGGAAGCCCGCAATCTGTTTCAGTTGAACATCGATAAGACTTCCTTTCTCCTTGAACGGCTACACCAAAATGGCTATACGGTTCATTTGCTTCGCAACAAGGATGTATATGGAATTAAGGTGTTTGATCATCGCATGGAGGAACGCAAAGACTGTAAAGTCACCCTCGGCAAAAAGCAACTCAAATACAACGAAACCCTGAAGATGTACGGGTTCGAAAAAACCAAAAAGTCGGCTGTATTAACCCTAATTCACGGTGATTTCGTTCAGGAATTCATGCTGTTCGAATCTCGTCCCCGACCCTTATCCCGCATTCATTTCTCGGGCATGTTCACCCGCAAACCCAAAAAACCGGAGTTCAGCGGATATATGGCTTTCAATCAACCTAGGTTTAGACCCGGAGACACCATTCGCATCAAGGCATTTGTAGTAGATAAAAAAGGATTGGCTTACAATCAGTCGCTGAACTTGAAAATCTCTTGTCATTCAAGAAAATCAGGCAGTCAGCTCATTCCGTTCAATCATATAATCGACCCTGTTTCTCCCGGAAATTTCATTTGGGAAATACCGGTTACCGACACCTTTGAACTGGATCAGCAATACGTCGTTACCCTACAAAAAGGATGGATGGACATCGGAATTTCTGACTATGTTTTCGTTGAAGACTATGAACTCGATCAAACCAAATACACCCTTCAAGCCCTGTTGCCCAATCATGTTTACGGCTATGGGGAAACCATTAACTTACTGGCTGAAGCTACCGATGCCAATGGTCTGCCCATTCTCGACGGCACGTTGCAACTGACGGTATCTGCCTACCCAAGCAAATTGTATATCGAGCAACTCTTTGTTCCGGATACCTTATGGGCCTACAAAGCATCGTTAGATCCATCCGGAAGAACGGTGATCGCCATACCCGATTCTCTGATTCCTGAAGGAGCCGGATATCTGTGGGCACGTGCCGCTTTCTTAAACAGCAACAATGAATTGCACGAACAAGCGGTCAATATTTCTTTCGATCGATTTTCAGGAAAATGGGAAATGAATGCCACTTTTGAAAACATGCAGGTGCAATTCACCCGATTTGGAAAGTTGGCGGAAGGAATGATCACCGGAAAGGCACTCACCGCGGATGGCAGATTGATCATGCAATTAACTGGTCGCGACACGCTAAAAATGCCCTACGATCCGCAAGCGGTTAACTACGAATTTAGTCATCCGCAGTCCCCACAAAAATACAACTACTATCCAACCACTGTTTCCGGAGTGGAATTTTCAGGGTATCGAAGAAACGATAGCTTGTTTCTCCAAATCGCCAATCCACGCAAACTCGATTGGCTTTTAACTTTGTATAAAGACAAGAAAAACATTCAAAAAATAGTGATAAACGACAGTCTTTGGAGTTACAACCTCGCTCCGGCCGGCAAAGCGAATTACCATGCCGAAATCACCGGTATTTGGAATGGCGCTCCGGAAAGCCATACCGCAGATATTCTCTTCCTGGAAAAATCGCTCAATGTAAAAATAGAATCGCCCACAGAAGTGAGTCCGGGAGAAAAATCCTCCATTACCGTGAAGGTATCCGACATTTATGGAAAACCGGTTGAAGGGGTGAATCTGACATCCGCAGCAGTGAATACACAATTTACGGATCGACTGTATCCTTCGGTACCTTATTTGGGTGAAATCAAAAATGACCCTCCAACTTCCAAATTCTACCGGATCGAGCGCGCTGCCTACCTCCGAAAATTAGACTTAAAACGAACTCAATTAGCGCGTTTTGGCTTGGCCGAACATCCCTACTACCGCATGCATTTTCCTGATAAAGCCAGAGAATACAGAGTTATTAAGGATGCTGCTTATCCCAATCAACTTTCGGTTTCGGTACATGAAAAAGATAAAAGGCTCAAGATTTTATACATAGAAACCAATGGTGAAATCGTTCAAAATGCCTTGATTCTTCAGGGGGATCAGAGTTTTAGATCTTACTCAGGATTTCATAATTTGGTCATTCGCACCCGCAAAAAACGCATCGAAATAGACAGTATTTATGTGTATGAAGGGCAACCGGGATTGATTTCCCTCAACCTCGATATACCCGACGAAAACAGAAGGATTATCAAAGCCAAAAAGAAATTCAAACGGGATGAAAGATCGAAACTGGAGGCCGGTATGTTGCGCATGAAAAATGATGCTTACTACAACGCAAATTGGTATTTAGTTACGCCTACAGACATAAAACCCATCGGTGCATCCAATAGCAACGATGGATATGAAATGTATGGTCCATTCAGCTCCGGCACACAAATGAAACTCTACAGTCCGGCATTGGATGAAATTCGATATTTCAATTTCGATCCGGAGATGCGTTACAGCATTGATCTCGATAATCTGTTGGTTGAAAAATCGCCTTATGATTGGAAAAAAAACAAGAAAATAGCCAAGCTTTGGGAATTGGATGAAAGTGAATCGTATTGTAATTTGGTGAAAAACAAATATGAATTTGATCAGAAAAGCGGAACCGACGCCGTTTTTATGACGGAAATGCCTTTTACCGGATCTGCCATTGTGGCCTTCTTGCCGAATGGCCTGGATCAATTCAATAAACTGATCATGAGACCCGAAGAAGGGGGCGTGGTTTGGCCTTATACAGGCTTTTATAATTTTCAGCTCAAACCGGGAAATTACTCCTTTTTGATGGTCAACGATTCCTTTCAATATGTTGAAAGTCCGACATTACGCTTGAGAAACGGAGGTGTTTTATACTATCAGGTTCCAAATTCCCCCGAAAAGAAGATACTTGATGATGATAAAAAACTCATGGACATCATCGGCCGAAAAAACTTCCCGGAATATTTCAGAATCAACATGACCAAGGCATTGCTCGTTCGATTCAGAGATTTCGAAACCGACCGTCCACTGCGGGGAGTACAAATTCAGTTGCTGCATGCGGATTCTCAGACCCGTTATTTCCTCAGTACTGACGATTGGGGATATGTGTACCGGACTGATTTGAAACCCGGAAATTATACGGTGATCATCACAAGTGCAGGATACAAAAGATTGTTCCAATATGGTTATAGCATTGAGGAAAGCGGATGTGCATTTTATGATGAACGCATTCGAACCAATCCTTTGGCCATTGAAAAGCAATATATCTATCGTTCTTATGATCTGGAGCACGCGGTTTACGCGGTCTCTCTCAGAAGTAGAAACATCGGCTCTATTTCAATGGGCAACAAACGTAAGGCCTATGCCGCTGAATCTGATGATGCGGAAAGTGACGCCGTTTTTAAGGGGAATATTTACAGCGATCGTCTGGATAAAATATTGCCTCCACCAACACCCGGTAAAACAGAAATTTGGCAAATTCCAGATACCACGCTGCCGGAAGGTGGGTCTGATTTACCTGAACTGCGCAGTCGATTCAAGGATTATGCCTATTGGCAGCCCATTTTATACACCAACGAAAAAGGAGAAGTCACCTTTCCGGTGCATTTTCCGGATGACATTACCCAATGGCAAAATTATGCCGCTGCGATGAATGAAAATTTCCAGTCGGGACTCGGGTTGAGTTTCACCAAAGCTTACAAAAAAGTGGCTGCCTCCATCGCCGTTCCCCGCTTTGCAATCGAAGGCGACGAAATTGACGCCATCGGTAAAGCATTGAACTACATCGGTAAAGAAGTCAATGCTCAATACAGTTTTGGCACTGCTCAAATTAGACAAACCGGAGATATTGGCTTTTCCTCTGTTTTTACCCGGAAAATACCGCTAAAAATACCGGATTGGCATGCCGATAGCAGCAACAAAGTCCTGGCTGATTTCAGACTCACGCTTTCCAATGGTTATAAAGATGGCGAACAGCGCGAAATCCCCATCTTTCCGAAAGGAATGGAAAAAGCTACCGGTAACTTTTGGGTATTGGAACGCGACACTCTGATGGAAATAGCGGTTCCTGAACACGGAGAATTGGTCATTCATGCCGAAAATTCTCAAGTCGATTTTCTACTTCAATCGCTGCAGAAACTCGAGACTTACCCTTATTCATGCAATGAACAAATCGCTTCACAGCTGAGGGCATTGTTGGCGAGGAAGAAGATTGCCGCTGCAATAAACCTCGATTTCGAACACGACAAAACCATCCGAAAACGCATACAGCAGCTCGAGAATGCTCAAAACGCCGATGGAAGCTGGGGATGGTGGGCAAAGGGCAGAATCGATTACTACATGACCTGTTATATCACAGGAGTCTTGAAAAAAGCGGAAGCCATGGGCTTTAAAACCGAGGCTTCCGGTACTGCATTGACCTTGATTAAAAGGTATTTGCCGGTGGTGGAAACCAATCAGGCCATTTTCGCCCTTGAACTGCTCGCCTCGCTCAACGAACCCTGGAATTATTCCCAGTCGGTAGAAACCATCGAACGAAAAGACCTCAATGGCTCTCAACGGCTGGCCTTGCAGTATATCCGCGCACTTTCCGGTTTAAAAACAGACCGAAGCTTGATCAACAGCCTGAGAACCGAAACCTATCTGGGAAATGTGGGTTACAGCGGAGAACCCAACTCAGCCTGGCGCAGCAGCTTGCTCAATACCCTTAAGGTCTATGAAATCAACAAACGCACCGGGTATGAAAGTGAAAATAAATACATCCGACGCTTTTTCCTCGAACAAAAGAATGGCACTTATGGCTGGAACAATACCATCGAAACATCCACCATTCTGGAGGGCATTTTGGAAGATGTGCTCAAGGAGAAAACTCAAGGGCAAACCGCACGATTAAAAATCACCCACGCCGGTGGCACAAATGAGGTGGTATTTCCTTACACCTTGAAAACTACAGGAGCAAGTCCGGTTTATGCGCGATATACCGGAACCGAACCGGTTTATTTCACTGCTTATACCCGCGAATGGATCAAACAACCCCAGACTGAAGGCAGGCACTTTAAAGTAGAGAGCAAGTTAACACAAGGTGGTTTGGATGTTACCCAATTAAAATCCGGAAAATCAGCTTCGATTGAAGTAAGTGTTACCGCCTTGAAATACGGAGAATACCTCATGTTGAGGGTACCCATTCCGGCAGGTTGTTCCTATGGACCCAAAAACGCGGGTGGCATGGGAGAACTTCACCGTGAATACGCCAAAAATGAAGTTCAAATCTTTATCGAAAACATGACTCCGGGAACTTACACCTACAGCATCCCCCTCGAACCGCGATACACCGGTCAACAAACACTCAACCCGGCTCAAATCGAATTGATGTATTTCCCGACATTTCAGGGGAATAACGGAATGCGAAGGGTAATGATTAATGGTGAATGATGAATGAGATGCTCAATTCGTAATTTTTAATTTTTAATTCGTAATTGAAATTAATCTCACCCTTTCTTCATCAACATTCCCTTCCCCTTCCGCTCGTTCAATTCAAGCAGGCCGCTGGGGGTGTTTTCGTAAAAGATATTGCCGGTATTATAAATGCGCACATAAATCAGTTCGGTGGCATTGATATAACAATCCCAGGAGGTATGGCTGTCGAGCAGCACTTCTTTGCACAACAAATGACGGGCATCGAGGTCTGACACTTCTTCAATGGAGCCCTTCATCACACGGGCGATTCCGGATAATTTCACAGATCCTGAATTGATGGTATTCACGTAGATTTCGTCCAGATTAACCTTCAATTCGAGATCACTTAATGCAGCATGATAGATTTGTAAAAATTGCAGATGCAAGGTGTCTTCACAACGAATATCCGTGGCAGCGGTTAGGTTAATGGCGTTCAGGTGCTTGGCATTGATGCGCAAAGTCAGGCGTTTTTTGTAATCCCGTACAAATTTGCAGGTATTTCGGTCCTGAATGCGCAGAACCCCATTCTTCACTTCCGTATGCACCCCTTTGAACATATTCTTTCCACCTTGAAATTCTATAAAGGTGGGTTGTAAGGTATCCTGCATCAACACCACTTCGAAGTTATCACTTACTTCGAGGCGGGTAAAATCATCAATCACCCTTCGTTCGCGGCCTTCCACACCATAAGAGGTAAAACAATCATCCCACTGCTCCTTATGACAAGAAGTAGAGAACAGGATTACCCAAAACGCTATGAACAACAACCCTTTTTTCATGCGCGTTTGTTCCATTTATACCCCAATCCCCATTCAAAGAAATCAGCCGTGCCATAATGTATTTTCAGGTTACTCTGCAAAAAGAGTCGATCGTTTAGATTGTATTTAATGCCCACCATTTGGTAAGTAAAGGCTTTGTTTTTACTGGGTCGATAGAGATAAAATCCGATATCAGTGCTCAAATCAATGCAACTCATCCGCCATACATAACCCGCCCGAACCCCTACTTCGGTCATCTCCCAGGGTTTAAGATTTTCTAACGACTCATCCGGAAAATCCATGAAATGATGGGTCTTATCAAAAAACAAATCAGCTCCGTAGTGCCAATATCGAACATCGGTTAACCTTTTCATTTTCAGGGCTGCCACATGGGCAATTACAAACTGATGAGGATCCGCCAGTGATCTTTCATTCAAGGCCATGGCATAATAGGCTTCAAAAGGCAAATCTGCCGTGGTGTCTTTGAAAAAAGGCATTCGGGTTTGCTTTTTAAAATCAAGGTGTGCCCCCAAAAACAAGGAAGGCATGTTCACTCCCAAATTGGGCACGCGGGCACTGGCATTCGAGAAATGTGTAATGCCAAATCCTCCGGTCAATCTTCCTTTTTCTCCATATCGGTTCCACAGAAAAAGAATCTGCATCGCTCCATTTAAATGCGTTCCGATCGAAAGGTTTCTGCGGTTGCTGACCCGATCAAAGCTTTGGGTAAGATAGCCCAATCCTGTGCCCAACCGGATACCAAAATCACTGTGGTCACTCGTTCTGAAGGAAGTTTCAAAATTGGGAACCAAGGCAAATACTTTCCCGGTCAAATTGGGTTGACCTAAGTCCATATACAATACATTCAGCCCGACCTTGGGCATTTTATACCCTTTGGTCCAGGCACGGTTTTCAATCCTGAATTTGGTCAGCTGCAATTCAAAACCCATGCTGTGGGCTTGCATGTTTCTGGCATCATCGGTATGCGCAAACACAAATCCCGGATGCACAGCCACTCCTAAACTTCGGTTGTAGGAAAATTCCTGACTTTTGAGTGTTAATGGCCACAAAAGGGAAATAGTCGCCATAAAAATCCAGGACTTTTTGATATGGAATGCGTTTCGGATCAAATTAAACTGCGTATTTTCTTCTTCTAATGAACCCATTCACAAGGCCGAATATCAACAAAATAACCAGAGGAAGTGACATATTGAGTATTTGCCAAAAGCCTTTTTCCTCTTTAACCTTAGGCTTATTGAGCAACCGCAGCACAATCTCCTTGCTCCTTACTTCAATCAGGTTGGACTCATCGCACAGATAATCGACACAGTTCTGTATGAATTTAGAATTGGCAAATCGGATGGGCTCTCCAAAATGTCTGCTTGCAAATCGATCGTACCCTAAAGGATAAATCTCGCCACTACTAATCTTTTGATTGGCAATCATATCGCCATCAGCGATAAAAATCATGCGGTTGTAATCAATTTTGTCTTTGTATTGGATACTTGTTTTATCTCTGAACCCACTGCGCAATTTAAATGGTGACTGAAATCCACCTTCGACCAGCAAAGCGGCCGTTTGATTTCCGCGAATAAACAAGGCAGGATCAGGTTTCATGGCCAACATATTCATGCTGACACTCACCGGATTAAATGCCAAACGACTCTCGTTGCTGCTGTGCAACAAGACGGTTTTGGTTTGATTTTTTTTCGGAACGGTATCAATCGAATTCACAAATCTGCCCCATACGGAGGTTAAATTTTTCACCACAGGATGCTTTCCATCCGGTGTAAAAGTTGGATAAAACAACCATGGCAAAAATCCGGGACTACTGCCTCCCTCGCGCTGAATCACCGGGATGCCATGACATTGCAGATCTTGAATCAAATTGGGATTGATCCGTACTCCGTATTTGAAAAACAAGTCATTCAGATCCAGATCATAATCGGCCGTCATAATGCCGGGATACTTGGCAACACTGTCCATTTCGGCAATCAGGGCATCGATCAGCCATATCACCCTGCCGCCATTCATAACATATTGATCGAGCAGAAATTTTTCACTAGAACTGAATTTGAAACGCGGTTTAGCCACGATGATCCCCCGATAAGACATCAAATCCTTCAAAGCTGCTTCAAGCAAAGCAGTTTCAACATTCGGTTTGCCTACCACCGCAGCAGCATATCGTTTTAAAAAGGAAGTGTCGTTCATATTGAGTTGAAACGCCTCCACTTTATAGTAATCACCCAAACTCTTACTGATGTCTGCGAGTTCATCAAATCCCAACTCACCATGTCCCTGGGTAAAAGCAATCCGAGTCTCTTTGCCCGCCAATGCCTTTCGAAGTACATTGCCAATTTCATATTCGAGCAACTCTATCGAACCATTGATTTCTCCATCGAAGTCCTTCCCAAATTCCCGTTTCAAGAAGTTCACCGGAATTTCAACTCCTTTGTAAAAAGCCACGCCTCCCGGGATGATATATTTTTCTGCACTCCCAGCTTCATCGGCTTCCAGCTCAGGTCTGGCATATTGTACGCCTTTGGTGTAGAGCTGTTTGAGGATGTCTTCTTTCTCCTGTATTTGCTTCGAATCAAGCACATCTTCAAAATGAAATTCGATATTTCCACCCGAAGCATGTCTGAATTCATTGAGCATATCGCGTGTGGCATTGCGCAAACGCTTGTAAGATGCGGGCAAGTTGCCATCCAAATAGATGTTAAAATAGACCACATCATCGAGCTTGTTCACCAATTTGGCAGTGGCCGGTGATAAAGTGTAGCGCTTTTCTTTCGTGAGATCGAATCGGCGATAAAAAACATCGGCCAACACATTCATGGTAATCAGCGCAGCTAAAAGCATCCCGAAAGATATCCATTGCTGCTTTTTCAAATTTTTGGTATGTGTTTGCTTGGTCATGACCACTTCCTCCTTCCAAACGACAATTGTGTCAGACCTAAAAACAAGGCAATAAAGCTAAAAAAATAAACGACATCCCGCGTATCGAGCACTCCTCGACTGATGCTGTTATAATGATAATCAATGCCCAACCATTCGATGCGGTATCCGAAATTTCCGAATAGCTCGAGACGACTGATTTGCTGAAAAGCTGCATAAGACATAAAACACAGGAACATGCTGAGAATAAACGAAACAATTTGATTTTCGGTGACAGCCGATGCAAATAATCCCACCGCCACATAACAAGAACCCAAAAAGAATAACCCGATATAGCTACCCAAAATAGCCCCCGTGTCAAGGTTCCCTTTTACTGCTCCTAATTGGTAGACCGTATAATAATAGAGCAGCGTTGGCAGAATAGAAAACAGCACCAATGCCACACCGGCCAAGAATTTCCCAAGAATGATATCTCTGTCAGAAAGGGGTTTGGTGGTCAGAATTTCGATGGTTCCATTGCGTTTTTCTTCACTAAATGAACGCATGGTGATGGCCGAAATCAGGAAAATAAACACGTAAGGCGCCATGTAAAACAAGGTATCCATGTTGGCGTACCCGAAGTCGAGCAAATTCGTTTCCGGGAATACCCACATGAAAAGCCCGATGCCGATTAGAAACACTGCTATCACAATGTATGCGATCAGCGAACTGAGGAAGCTTCTGATTTCTTTTACAAATATGTTAAGCATGTTGATGGGTCAATTGTTGAAATACTTCTTCGAGGCTTTGTTCCTGCTGCGATTGCTCCATAATCACGTTGCCAGTTTCTACTGCCCATTTAAATAAAGCTTCCTTTACCGGCAGTTCAATATCTGCTTCAATGCGAAAACGATTATTTCCCTGATGTTCTGCTTTGATGCCGGGAAACAGATTTTTCAAGGCATTTTCATCTGCTGTGTTTTTGAATTGGACATGGATAATTTGTCTTCCTGCGAATTGCTTTTGCAATTCCTCTACAGCCCCATCAGCCACCAGTTCACCTTTGTTGATGATAATCACCCGACTGCACATCGCTTTTACCTCCTGCATGATGTGCGTTGATAGCAAAATCGTTCTGTTTTGACCGAAATCACGGATAAGTTTCCTGATTTCGCCTATTTGATTGGGATCGAGACCCGAAGTTGGTTCATCTAAAATGAGCACCTGCGGATTGTGCATCATCGCTTGTGCCAACCCAACCCTTTGTTTGTATCCCTTGCTGAGTTGATGTATTTTTTTATGTTGTTCCTGACTGAGTCCCGTTTTATCAATCATCTCTTGAACCCGCTGCGTTGCATCCTTTTTGAATCCGTGCAGTGATGCAATAAAATGCAAGTATTCCTTCACGAACATTTCTGTGTAAAGCGGATTTGATTCCGGTAAATACCCAATATTTTTCTTAGCTTCCAGCGCCTGCGTATTCATGTCGAAACCGGCCACCACTGCTTTTCCCGAAGTAGCTTGCAAATATCCGGTCAACATTTTCATGGTGGTACTCTTCCCGGCTCCATTCGGACCCAGAAAACCTACAATTTCGCCGCTTTTCACGCCAAACGAGATCCCGTTCACCGCATACTGCTTCCCATAGGTTTTCACCAGCTGTTCTACCTCTATCGACATGATGCAAAAATAATGAAAATGACCCATTGAAGAAGGTCGTAACGTGTCACAAGTATTTCACATCGCATTCGCCCTCAAAATCCCCCTTTTTTTCCGACCTTTGCCCCCACATGTCTAAAAAACCATATCTCTACGGCATCCGCGCTATTCTCGAAGCCCTTGAACACGGCGAATCCATCGAAAAAATCTGGATCGACAAAGCCGCTAAAGGTGGACACATGAATGAACTCGTTCACGTAGCCCGAAATGCACAAGTACCCGTTCAATATGTGCCCTCTGCTGCTCTGAAACAATACGCCAACAAAAACCATCAAGGCGTTATTGCCCTCGGTTCGCCGGTAACGTATGTAGAATACGCCGAAATTATCACCCGTTTGTTTGAAGAAGGCAAAACTCCACTCATCATGGCCTTGGATGGGGTTACAGACATCCGAAATTTCGGAGCGCTATCCCGCACTGCCCTCTGCATGGGTGTGCACCTGATAGTGATTCCTGCGAGAGGATCGGCCACCATCAACGAAGATGCCATCAAAACCTCTGCAGGGGCTTTGTTTCAAATTCCGGTGAGCCGGGTCAATCACCTAACCGATTGCCTCGAGTATCTCAAAGACTCCGGATTGACGATCGTGGCCTGCAGCGAAAAAGGAACCGCTTCCTGCGCTTCGAGCGACTTAAAAAAACCTTTGGTGCTGGTGATGGGAGGAGAAGAAAGAGGGCTTTCGCCATCCACCCTTGAAATCGCCGATGAACATGTCAAAATCCCTATGAATCCTGCCCTGGATTCGCTCAATGTGTCGGTAGCCGGAGGGATGATGCTGTACGAAATTGCCAGACAAAGGGATTTTGATTTTGAACAGTAAACCTTCGACGCAGTCGAAGGCTACTAATCCAAAAAATCCTAAATCAGGCGATAATTCATATTTATTTCTACCTTTGACCCATTAACAGGGGTGCCTAACCAGGCTGAGATGATACCCTAATACCTGATCCGGATAATGCCGGCGTAGGGAGTTAGAGATTTTTATACTGACCGTTCGGTTGGGTACCCCACAAAATAGTTCACATGAAAAAATGGGGTTTTACTGGTCTCGTTATCTGCAGCACACTCTTCTCACAGGCTCAGTCTATTTATGGAATTGTGCGAGATCTGGCAAGTGGTAAAGCACTTTCAAATGTAATCATCAGCAAAACAGACGATGCCATCGCTTTGCTGGCCATCACAGATTCTTCCGGTTATTTTAGCATAAAGGCCCAAAGCAGTGCACCAGCCAGTTATACCTTTCAATTACCCGGATATCTTTCTTCGGTTTATCCACTTCAACCTTCAAACAATCCATGGCGCATCACTTTGATGCCCGAAACCTATTATCTCGATGCAGCTCAGGTCAAGGGTATGCGCGCTGAAAATAACGCCCCAACAACCTTCGTAAACCTATCAAAAAAAGACATAAAGGAACAGGATTTCTCTAAAGATTTCCCCTACCTGCTTCAAATGACGCCTTCGGTAGTGGTTTTTTCTGACGCGGGAACAGGCATCGGATACACCGGAATGCGCATCCGCGGGGTCGATCAAACCCGCATCAACGTAACCATCAATGGGGTTCCGGTCAATGATGCCGAATCACAAGGGGTTTTCTGGGTCGATTTGCCGGACATCGCCTCTTCTGTAGAAAGTGTGCAAATACAACGGGGTATCGGCACATCTGCCAACGGACCGTCTGCCTTTGGTGGAAGCATCAATGTAAAAACAGATCACCTCCCCAAAGAGGCATTTTCATTGATCAATCTGGGATACGGCAGCTTCAATACCTTCCGTGGAACTGTACAAATGGGCACCGGTGAGCTCAGCAACGGTTGGAATATGAGCGGACGCATGAGCCTTATCCAAAGTGATGGATTCATAGATCGCTCAACCTCCGATCTGAATAGCTGGTACCTGAGCTCTTCAAAAAAGTTAAAAAAAGGGCAGCTTAAAATAAATGTATTCAGCGGTCATGAGCGCACGTATCAAGCCTGGAACGGGGTACCTCAACCGAAATTCATGCATGATTCAGTTGAATTGGAGCGCTACATTCAACAATTGGATTTGTCTGAATTTGACTCAACCCATTTGAGCAACTCAAAACCGGATCGCTATAACGAATTCACCTATAAAAATCAGGTGGATGACTATCGTCAAACGTATTATCAACTCTTTTATCAGCATCGTTTTCGACCCAATATCCTGCTTAATGCAGGGTTGTATTACACCCGTGGTGAAGGTTATTATGAAGAATTCAAGAAGGATGAATCCTTTGCTGACTATGGACTGACTCCTATTCAGCTAGACACTACTGAGATTAATCAAACAAATTTGGTCCGCCGTCGTTGGCTCGATAATCACCTGATGGGTGCGCTGTACAACTTACATTATCAAACCGGAAACTGGAATTTCACCGCCGGAGGATCTGCTCAACGATACACCGGACATCATTTTGGAGAGGTTATCTGGGCAAATTTTGCCTCTGATGCCCTGCCCGATCATGAGTTCTACCGCAATCGAGCGATCAAAGATGAATGGAGTCAATATGTGAAGGTAGACTATCAATATCAAAAATGGAGATGGTTTGGGGATGTACAACTGCGTGGGGTGCATTATCAATTTGTGGGTCCTGATAGGAATTTGATCCAGACTAACCGGGAGGTGTTTTTGCTGTTTTTCAATCCGAAAGCAGGGCTGACTTATGATATCAGCAAACGAGAAAATGCCTATTTGAGTGCCGGATTGGCCAATCGAGAACCGGTGAGAGCCGATTTTATCAATTCCGGCCCTGAATCAGCTCCGAAACCTGAAAGGATGTTCAACATCGAAGGGGGATATCGATATATGAACTCCGGGCTTCAAATAAACCTCAATGGATTTTTAATGTACTACCAAGATCAACTGGTGCTTACCGGAAAGGTCAATGATGTGGGAGCTTATACCAGAACCAATATTGCCGAAAGTTACCGAACCGGTGTGGAATCATCCTTTGGATTTCGTATAACGGATCATCTTATTTGGAGTGGAAATCTTGCCTGGAGTTTGAATAAAATTCCGGAATTCACTGAATATGTAGATGACTGGACAAATTGGGGACAACAGGTTCGAATCGACCATAAAAACACGGATCTTGCCTTTTCTCCTGAATGGGTGGGATCGTCAGATGTTTCGTGGATGCCGGCGAAGGGTGTAAACCTGCACTGGACCGTTCCCTTTATGAGCCGTCAATACCTGGATAACACCTCCAGCATGGACCGATCTCTCGATCCGGTTTTGGTAAACAATCTGTCTGTTCAATGGGAAATTCCGAAAAAAAAGCTGAACACACAAATAAAAAAATTGACCTTGTCTGCTGCTGTTAATAATCTCGAAAATGGATCATATGCACCCAATGGTTATACCTTTAGTGCGGTAATAAAAGGCAAACGAGAGCACTTCAATTATGTCTATCCTCAAGCCGGCAGACATTTTATGATCAAAATCGTGGCAGAATTCTGATATTCGGTAAGCAGCCCCAATCTGAATAGGGTTATTTTTGCAGGCGATGCAATTTTGGGAGAAACTCAAGAAACGATGGGAGGTAGAAAGCAACTGGCAAGTGTTGATGATCTTGTTGGTCTTTGCCATCACCGGATTCAGCGTTTTATATGTTAAAAATCCGGTATTCGAATGGTGCCGCTATCATCACATTGAGAATACCTGGCTTAAAGTGTTGGCGTATATCGGTATTATGTATCCCTTATATCAGTTTTTGCTGATCTTCGTGGGAACAATCCTCGGGCAATACCGTTTTTTTAGCAAATTTTTACTCCGAATGAACCGCAGGATGATTCAACCGTTTATGAAAAAGAAACATGGATAAAGAAGATATTCTCAAAGCCCTAAGCCATGTAGATGATCCGGATCTTCACAAAGATATTGTGAGCCTCGGAATGGTTAAAAACCTCCAAATCGAAGGCAACAAGGTGTCATTTGATGTTGAACTCACTACGCCGGCTTGTCCGATGAAAGAAGCCATTCACAAGGCATGTGTTACGGCCATCCGCCATATGGTGAGCAAAGAAGCTGAGATTCATGTGAACATGACTTCCCGGGTCACCACAGCAAGAAACAGTGAATCGTTGCTGACCGGCGTTAAAAATATCATTGCGGTGGCATCCGGGAAAGGCGGTGTGGGTAAATCTACTATCAGTCTGAATCTCGCATATGCCCTGGCAGAAAGTGGTGCTTCCGTTGGTTTGCTGGATGCAGATATTCATGGTCCATCCATTCCCAGCATGACAGGTATTTACCGATTGGAAGGCAATCAGGATCAGGCATTAACCCCTGTGAATGTAAACGGCATCAAAATGATGAGCCTGGGCTTTATGATTGAAGAAGGGCAGCCCGTAGTTTGGCGAGGACCAATGATCGCATCCGCCTTAAAACAGATGCTTTCTGATGCAGATTGGGGCACCCTCGATTACTTAATCATCGACCTACCTCCGGGAACCGGTGACATCCACCTTTCTTTGGTGCAAAGTGTTCCTTTAAGTGGGGTGATCATGGTTACCACGCCTCAAAAGGTCGCTTTAGCCGATTGCCGCAAAGCTTTGGGTATGTTT
This sequence comes from Bacteroidia bacterium, assembly GCA_044339595.1. Classification (GTDB taxonomy): domain Bacteria; phylum Bacteroidota; class Bacteroidia; order NS11-12g; family UBA9320; genus CAZTGZ01. Next base: position 11,361 of record JBIIVF010000016.1, on the reverse strand, counting down.
AGAATGCCACAGATCAATGTCCCGATTTTAGGGATCGTAGAAAATATGTCGTGGTTTACACCGCCTGAATTGCCGGATAAGAAATATTATCTTTTCGGAAATGGTGGAGGTGAAATATTAAGCAAAGAATTTGATTTACCCTTGCTCGCAAACATTCCAATGTATGAATCCGTGATGAATCAAGCCAATCAAAATCTTCCGGGTCATACCCTCATGCCGGAAGAAGTATGGAATCATTTCCTTCTGTTGGCAGGCGAAGTGGCAAGAAACATGGCCATCAAGAATGCAATTCCCGCCCATACTTCATAAAAAAGATTAACTTTGAACACCATGCAAACAGAATCGCTCACCCTCATTGAACGTATTGAAAAAGCACTGGACACTGTGCGTCCATACCTGAAAGCAGATGGAGGCAACGTTGAATTGGTGTCGGTTGAGCCCGATATGGTGGTAAGGTTGCGTATGCTGGGGGCTTGTAAATCTTGTGACATCAGCCACATGACCATGAAGGCCGGCATCGAAAACACCCTGATCTCCGCCATTCCTGAAATTAAATCCGTAGAAGCGGTTGACTACTAAGTCAAATTTTTATACCCCATTTTTCAGGCGTATCATCCATTTTCTGAACGACTACAGCCTTGTAGTGTCGATTGGATGTGTCTCTACCGCCTACTTCTTTCTACGTTTTTTTGAACAACCAATTTCCGGTACATTTTTATGGTTATTGGGCAGCAGTACCTGGCTCATTTTTACATTAGATCATTGGATGGATGCGCTCAAAGTCTCCATAGACAACCTCCCATCCAGACATCAAAAGCACCTGCTTCATTCCCGAATTTTAATTATTCTGATGAGCCTGCTCTCCGGTTTCAACCTAATGTTGGTTTGGCTGCATCAAACGGAACCCTATATTTTACCGGGTTTGATTGCTCTGGTCTTTATGGCAGGATATTTTTTATTGGTACACAAAGGAAAGTCGTCTTTCACATCCAAAGAGCTATCCGTGGCCATTGGTGCTACTTTGGGAATGTGCGCAATGCCGGCTTTTGTTGAACCCATAGCTTTGAATTTGGCTCAAGTTTCATTGTGGGCCATTTTCTTTTTGATTCACCTCATTAATATCTACACTTTCTCAAGATTCAGCATGCAGGAGGATTTTAGAACCGGCACAACCTCCATGGCCACTGTGAAAGGATTCAGTAAAATCAGTCGATCCATTTTTAACTTGATTGTATTGACCTACCTGGTCATGCTCATCTGGATTTTTCTGTTCAACCATTTATTCGAAATGCAAATTTCATTGATTATCTTGCTGATGATTAATGGATTGGCTTTAATTAATTTCAAATATTACACCTTTAAGAAACATAATTACTATCGCTTCTGGGGAGATGCTCTTTACTGGATACCGGGATTGTTGATATGGATTTTGGGGTAATTTTTATTGAAAACACTTCAAATTAAAACATCATAATAGCATGAATATTCTTCATAAAAACAACGACTCAAAAGGTGCTTTTTACATTCAACCTGAAGAAATACAGTTGGCAGAAATGACCTATTATTGGTCAGGAGAAAGAGAAATTACCATCGATCATACAGAAGTAAAAGAGGCCCTGAAAGGTCAGGGGGCTGCGAAAAAATTAGTTGAGGCGGCTGTAATCTGGGCTCGCGAAAACAAAGTCAAAATTGTACCGGTTTGCCCTTTTGCCAAAAGTACCTTAGAGAAAACCGTTGAATGGCACGATGTGCAGTAGCAATCCCTTATCTCTGCTTCAATAAGCGATTTCGGTAGGGCTCAAATTGCTCATATTGAGGCTTTAGCATCTCAAGCCATTTAAAATCAGGCAGCTGAGCGTTGTCTTCCGGAAATTCGTCCAATGGATAAAATGTTCCCTCGGGCTGGGTATAAAACCGAATGTTGTTGACCTTTCCTGAATCGGTATGAATGCGCATATCTGCGCAGGATATTTCATTTACCCCTGTATAAGAACCATCATCCTCCCTGGCGTAATAAATGCTTTGGCCATTCCCAAACACATCGATATGATGTATCTTGTTTTGTTCGAAGAAAGCGGTCATGTTTCGACCTTTCACCTGATTGAAATATTCGAGTGAATCCTTCATGATAACAAATGCCTTCTGACGCACATCGAGTTTATCGAGTCGGTTGTTTCTTCGGTAAATAATCAAGGTATCACCGGATACCTGATTTTGTTCGTTCCAAATGATCGGATTATAAAACATTCGGATGACTGAATCAGACAAAGCATACGACAACGAATCACAAATGCCTTGCATATCGCGTTTATATAGCTGTGTTTGATGATACGCCGAAAGAGAGCGCGAAAGGGTGGCGGTATCTGTAAGATCCATTAAGGTGTCGGCAATCATGTATAAGGTGTCATCCTCCAATTGCTTCATGGCAACAGGATTTCCTGAAATCCAGGTTGTTTTCAAGTGACGCATGTATTTCCCGTATTCACCCGCTATGCGAACTTTTTCAACCGTGTCCATCAGTAAAATATTTCTGAAAGCGCGTCCTTCTCCGGTATTACGGTTATACAACATACTATCGGCCCACAACTTGTTTTCCTTTCCGGCTATCCATGCACCTTTACTAAATTCTGAGGTATTCTTCAGTGTATTGTACCATCCATATCGACAAAAAATGGTATTCTCTTCACTGTTGATATAGGTCGGACCCCAAAAAGTAGCTTTTCTGGAAATGGTATTATACCAGAGTGTATCTGATGACATCGTATATTCGGGATTAACGAGCCGAACACTGTCTTTGAAATGAAATTCCTTGCTACGACTGAAGTAATGTCCCTTTCGGCTATACAATCGATCCTTGCCGTTATCAATATGTCCCCCGGACGTGTAATACGCGGTTTTATTGGTTAAATCGTAGTGAATCTGGGGAGTGGTTAAGGTCATTTCCCTATCGGTCATGCGCACATTTTTGCTAACCATGGCTTGCTTGGTATCGCCATTATACAAGAGATATTCTCCCCAAAGATTTAAAGTATCCTGTTGACGGATGTAGATATGGCCAAAAGCTTCAATTTTGTTCTCGGCATGATAGAACCAAGCACTGTCGCAATCCATGTAAACATTGTTCTGACGAAACCTCACGTTGCCAATCAGACGCTCAGCATCAACCATAGCAGCATCATATTCAGACACTTCTGCCCCAATCAGCTCAATGCTCTCCTGAGCATGGATGACCGGTATGAAGCACACAGCTGAAAAGAAGACGATGAGAAAACTTTTCACGGTAGAAAATATGGTTTTGGTATTCATCCGGTTGATTTGTGCGAGGCTTTCCCAAAGATCATACCGAAGGTTTAACGTTGATACTAGGTGAGTTTTTTCTTGATTTCAACTTGATTGAATCCTTCTAAAAGGTCTCCAAGTCGAATATCGTTGTAGTTCTTCACCTGCATACCGCATTCGTATCCTTTGGCCACTTCCTTCACATCATCTTTGAAGCGTTTCAGGGAAGCAAGTTCACCGGTATACACCACCACACCATCGCGAATCACGCGAATCTTTTCACCCCTGAGTATTTTACCTTCAGTAACCATACATCCGGCCACCACACCCACTTTGGTGATTTTGAATACATCGCGAATTTCGGCTATACCTGAAATCTTTTCTTCAAATTCAGGAGCAAGCATGCCTTCCATGGCCGACTTCACTTCTTCAATTGCGTGGTAGATTACAGAATATAAACGGATATCGATTTCTTCGGTTTCTGCTAGTTTACGCGCTCCTTGAGCAGGTCTCACCTGGAATCCGATGATGATTGCATCCGATGCTGATGCCAAAAGAACATCCGATTCTGAAATTTGACCCACTGATTTGTGAATCACATTAACCTGAACCTGTTCGGTTGATAGTTTCAGCAAGGCATCCGCCAATGCTTCCACAGAACCGTCTACGTCTCCTTTGATAATCACATTCAACTCCTTGAAGTTACCGATGGCCAAACGACGACCGATTTCATCCAGGGTAATATGTTTAGTAGCACGAATTCCTTGCTCACGCTGCAATTGTGCACGTTTGTTGGCAATTTCCTTGGCTTCAGCTTCATCTGCCATCACGTAGAATACATCTCCCGCTGCCGGCATACTGGAAAAACCAAGAATTTTTACCGGGCTCGATGGCCCCACTTTTTGAACTTGTTGATCTCTTTCGTTGAACATGGCCCTTACACGACAAAAGTGATGTCCTGCCACAAGTGCATCGCCCACTTTTAACGTACCTTCCTGCACCAAAACAGATACCGAAGTACCTCTTCCCAAGGCAACTTCCGCTTCCATCACGGTACCTTTGGCACGTTTGTCTGGATTGGCTTTGAGTTCGAGCATTTCTGCTTCGAGCAATACTTTATCGAGCAAAGATTGAATGCCCGTACCTTTCTTGGCAGAGATCTCCTGCGCCTGAAATTTACCTCCCCATTCTTCCACCAAAATATTCATGGCAGATAATTCTTCGCGCACACGGTCGGCATTAGCGCCTTCCTTATCTATCTTGTTAAAAGCAAATACAATCGGAACACCTGCTGCCTGTGCATGGCTGATGGCTTCACGGGTTTGTGGCATCACACTGTCGTCTGCCGCAATCACAATAATAACCACGTCTGTTACTTTGGCTCCCCTGGCTCTCATGGCCGTAAATGCTTCGTGACCCGGTGTATCCACAAACGTGATTTTTTTGCCATTGGCTAAGGTAACTTCATATGCGGCAACGTGCTGGGTAATTCCACCCGCTTCTCCGGCAATTACATTTGCCTTACGGACATAATCCAGCAAAGACGTCTTACCATGATCAACGTGTCCCATGACCGTTACAATCGGAGGACGTTCTCTTAAGTCTTCAGGTCTGTCTTCTTCTTCGACGATTTCAACCTGTGATTCAGCATCTACGAATTGAACTTCATACCCGAATTCATCCGCTACCACCGTAATGGTCTCGGCATCCAGTCGCTGATTAATGCTCACCATCATACCCAAAGACATGCAAGCCGTAATTACAGCGGTTACCTGGGCATTCATAAGTGAGGCCAATTCATTGGCGGTAACGAACTCTGTTACCTTCAGGATTTTGCTATCCAATTCTTTTTGGATATCCTCTTCTTCTTTGATAAGACGGTGATCATCTCGCTTTTGACGACGAAGTTTCTGTCGAGTGTTACTTCCTCCCGGACCTTTCTGACCCCCTAATTTAGCAAGGGTTGCCTTAATTTTATCTTGAATCTCCTTATCGGTGATTTCTCCTTTTTCTTCTTTTTTGGGTCCTTTATCAAATTTATTAAACACCCTATCTGCCCGTTTTATAACGGTTGGACTTACTCTTGGAGTGGCCGGTGGTTTGTTTTCGGTTGAAGAAGCTGAGGAATTTTCTCCGATTGTTTTTCGTTTGCGTTTTTTGCGACCTGCTAAATCAGAACTTTTGGCATCAGAAGATGCAACCGGCTTTTTCTCTTTTGGAAGTTCGATTTTCCCTTTAATCGAAAGACCTTTTAATTTTTCGTATTTCGTTTCTCTTTGGTTGTCGTCATCTGCCGTTATCTCCGAATCTTCTGTTTCATTGTTTTTGGCAGGCGCAGCTGCTTCTTCATTCACTGCATGATTTTCTTCAAGAGGTTGAGGTGGGGTGTCAACTCCAATTTCCTTCGTTTCGACAACCGATAAGGGTTCTGTCTTTATTTCTTCTGGTCCTGTTGGTTTTGATTCTTCAACAGGGGGTTCTACTTTTGGTGACTCTACTTCCGGTTTTGATTTTTTAGCACCTAAATCAATTTTACCGATTACTCTGAAACCCTGCAATTCGGGTACTTCAGGGGTTGTTTTCGGTGAGGGTTCCTGTGATTCAACCTCAGGCGTAACTATTTCCTCAGGTACGTTAAGTTTTTCAATCGGCGGCGATGGAGGAGTCTCTTTAACCGGATCAGCTACCTTTTTGTGAAACCCTGAGTCTTTGATCAGAATTTCCTCTTCCTCTTCCTTCCTTCTTTTAGGAGTTACAACGTTTCTGTCGCTGATGCGGACATCTTCCTTTTTACGAACGTTGATTTCGAGCGACTGTGACTCTTCTTTTGCCCTTTTATCAGATTGATAAGTCTTCTGCAGCAAATCGTACATCTCCTGGTCAATCTTGGCGGTAATTTTCCCTTCTACCGCATAGCCTTTTGCGGTGAGGAGATCCGTCAGGATTTTCCATCCTACGTTCAGTTCAGATGCAACTTTGCTAATCTTGTATGTGTTGTTTCCGGCCATTTAAATTTTTTTCTCTATTAATGGTAGTGCCAACTGAACCGATACTATGTACTAGTGAAGATACTATTTCATAGCAGTTGCATCGATCTGTTGTTTTTCATTGGGCACTACGGCAAATTTATTAAAGCTTCTTAATCAAATTCTGAAGCAAGTATTTTCTTAATTTCAACAACGGTCTCCTCCTCGAGTTCTGTTCTGCGAACCAATTCGTCGTTGGCCACATCCAGCACGCTGCGGGCGGTATCTAGACCTATTGATTTCAATTCGTCGAGAATCCACTCGTCTATTTCATCTGAGAATTCATCCAAATCGATATCTGATCCATCGTCATGTACATTCTCTCTGTAAACATCAATTTCATACTGTGCCAGTTTGCTCGCCAATTTGATATTATGTCCACCTTTGCCGATTGCCAAGGAAACCTGATCGGAGGGAAGATAAACATCGGCTCTGCGGGTGTCGGTATGCAAAACAATGTTGGATATTTTTGCAGGACTCAATGCCCTCTGAATATATAAGGATAAGTTGGTCGTAAAATTGATTACATCGATATTCTCGTTGCGCAACTCCCTTACAATACCATGAATTCTTGAACCTTTCATTCCCACACAAGCTCCAACCGGATCAATGCGGTCATCATAGCTTTCAACGGCTACTTTGGCTCTTTCTCCCGGCTCGCGCACTACATTCTTTATGGTTATTAAACCGTCGAGAATTTCAGGAACTTCCAATTCAAACAATCGCTCCAGGAACACCGGTGAAGTTCTGGACAAAATGATGCGCGGTGAGTTGTTCTGCATTTCTACGCGCAAAACTACGGCACGGATCGAATCTCCTTTTTTATAAAAATCACGGGGAATCATCTCTCCTTTAGGAAGGATCAATTCATTGCCCTCATCGTCTAAGATCATCAGTTCGCGTTTCCAAATCTGATAAACCTCTCCGGTGACAATCTCGCCCACACGGTCTTTGTATTTGCGGTATATTTCGTCTTTTTCAAGCTCAAGAATACGTGACAACAGCGTCTGACGGGCGGCCAAAATAGCTCGGCGACCGAAATCCTCCATTTTTACTTCCTCGATGGCTTCTTCGCCAATTTCAAAATCAGGGTCAATATTCTGGGCATCTGAAATGCTAATTTCAAGATTCTCGTCTTCAACCTCATCTTCATCTACAATCAAGCGATTGCGATAAATTTCAAGGTCACCTAACTCTACGTTAATGATGATGTCGAAATTCTCATCAGAACCATACCTTTTTTTCAGCATGCTTCTGAATACGTCTTCAAGCACACGCATCATCGTGGCCCTGTCGATGTTTTTAAACTCCTTAAACTCTAAAAACGAATCTGATAATCCTAACAATCCCATATTCGATGTTATTTAAATTTCAATACAACTTTTGATTCTTTTATATCACTCACCGGAATAGCCCAAGGACCCTCCGGTACATCTTTTTTCTTTTTTGCATGTCCTTTTACCGGCTCCGGCGCTAAGGTTATCTGCGTTTCATCTACTGACTCCAAAATTCCAGTATGGATTTTGTCGTCAACCGTGCTAATCTCAAGCGTTCGTCCAATGTGCTTGGCATATTGGCGAAGCATCTTGAACGGTGCATCTGCACCCGGACTTGAAACCTCATAAGTAAAAGGGGTTTCCGGCAAATCCATCGCATCAATTGCGGAGGAAATATAGCGACTTACCTTCACACATTGACTGATGCTCACACCCGCGTCTCCGTCTATTAAAATCCTGAATTTTGTACCGGATGCATTCGGTTTAATGTCAACAAGAAACAGGTCTGTTCCTTCCATGGCCTCTAAAACCAACGTATAAAGTATCTTGTCCAGGTTCATTTTAATAAAAAAGGGGATTGTGGGTCCCCTTTACTTTTTTACTTATGGGGTGCAAAGTTAATACAAATCCTGCAAAAAACCATCATTCAGCGAAAGTGACGCAATCCCAGCTATCAAAGCGGCCATTTTTTATTAGGTTTGTTGCATGATAAGATCCATGACCGGCTACGGTTCAGCAGAAAAATCAACCGAACGATTGTTCATTAAGGTTGAATTCAAATCCGTTAATGGCAAGAATCTCGAAATGAATGTGCGTTTACCCCGCGAACTTTCTGATAAAGAATTGTTGTTGCGGAATCGCTTTCAATCAAGATTAGAAAGGGGCACGATTGCAATCAACGTAAGCCTTGAATATCTCGCAACCCGCGATACCCCTGCTGCGGTGAACCGAAATATACTCATGCAGCATTACCGGTCTTTAGAAGCTATTGCTCAAGAATTGGGTGCCGACAAAAGTGAACTTTTCAGGTGTGCTCTGCTGATGCCCGATGTGATGCAAAATGACGCGAAAAGTCTTCTCGATGAAGACTGGAACGATATTTTACAGGTTTGTGAGTCTGCATTTGAGGTTTACGACACTTACCGATGCAAGGAAGGAAAAGATACGGCCATTGCTTTAGAAGAATATAATCGTCAAATTGCTCAAAGCATTGCCTATGCGGAAGCGTTTGAAGGAGAACGAATCCTTAACCTAAAAGCTCGGTTGACAAAAAATCTGGAAGAGGCTTCGATATCCGCAGAATTTGACAAAAACCGCTTTGAGCAAGAGTTAATTTATTATCTCGAGAAATGGGATATACAGGAAGAAAAGCACCGTTTGGCCGCCCATTGTGCGCTGTTCCACGAAACGCTATCTTCAGAAAGCAGTGGCAAAAAACTGGGATTTATTTCCCAAGAAATTGGGCGTGAAATCAATACCCTGGGTTCAAAAGCAAACCATGCAGGCATGCAACAAGTGGTGATTACCATGAAAGAACACCTCGAAAAAATAAAAGAACAAATACTCAACATCATCTGATTTGGAAAAAGCAATCATATTTTCAGCCCCATCCGGCGCCGGAAAAACCACCATTGTTCGGCATCTTCTGAGTGTTTTACCCGAACTCTCCTTTTCAGTTTCGGCCACCACCCGGGCTAAAAGAGCACATGAAATCGATGGAGTGGATTATTACTTTTTAGATGTTGCCACTTTTCTGGAACACAAAGCGCAAGGCAACTTTCTGGAATCAGAACAAGTTTATGAAGGATTGTATTACGGCACTTTAAAATCTGAGATTGAGCGAATTTGGAAACTCGGAAAAACCGTCATTTTTGATGTGGATGTAAAAGGTGGGCTAAATCTAAAAAAACACTTCGGTGCGAAAGCCCTGGCCATATTTGTAAAGCCCCCTTCTATAGAAGTATTGAGAGAAAGATTAACCTCACGAAATACAGAAACGCCCGAAAGCCTGGCCAAACGCATCGAAAAAGCTGAATTTGAAATGAGTTTTGAAAAGCAGTTCGATGTTACTTTGGTGAATAACCACTTGAATGCTACCTTTGCCACGGCAGAAAAAATGGCTAAGGAATTTTTAGAAGGAAAAGTATGAGAATAGGATTGTTTTTTGGTTCATTTAACCCCATTCATCAGGGGCATCTTATCATGGGACAATTTCTGTTAAATCAGACTGATCTGGAAGAAATCTGGTATGTAGTATCTCCACAGAATCCTTTAAAATCGGGTGCTGACCTGATAGATGAGCAAGATCGACTTGAAATGGTAAAACTGGCCATTATCGATCAACCCAGATTTAAAGTATGTGAAATTGAATTTCATATGCCCAAACCTTCTTACTCATATAATACTTTATTGGCCTTGGGAAAGGAGCACCCCGATCATGAATTCATATTGCTGATGGGATCTGACAACCTCCTGCATTTCGATAAGTGGAAAGGACATGAGGAGATTTTGCTGACGTATGAAATTTACGTTTACAACCGAGAAGCCAATACCGGTGGTGATTTCGCCAAGAACCAGCGCGTGCGTGTTTTCAAAGGCCCAATGTTGAACATTTCTTCTACCATTATTCGAAGCTATATGCGCATGGGTAAATCCATCAAATACCTTGTACCAAAAGTGGTAGAGGATTATTTGATGAAATTGGATGCGTGATTGGTTCGTAAGAAAAAATATCTCACCTACTCATCCCGGCTTTCCTGAACGACTCTAAATAAAGTAATTTTTTTTAAGGAATGAGCACCTAATCCCTGCCCTTTAGATTATATGCTTCTTCTTGCTTAATCATATAGAGAATATCATTCATCAAAGAAAACTTACCGGCTCTTTTCCAATCAGACCAAACCCAATCGCCTGGCAAACTCTTCTCAGAGTCATAACGCCCCGTACGAAAGTACAATATATCGTTCTCGATTTTGTAATCAGCTTGTAGATCTAAATCAGTCGCTTTCAGAAAACGCTTCATTAGCGCCTGCTCCCTTTGTTCCAGATACTCCAGCCTCTCCTGATCAATCAGAATCTGCACATTGTAAATCCTTGCCGTAGCAAATACGGTAATGCTTTCACGGGTCTCTTCAAAACTGAAGTCGGATAGAAGATAGTAATAATGAAATGCTCTTAACCTCTCCTTTAAATACAATTCAACCGATTGATTGACCCTGTTCTGCGCCATATAGGCAAAAAGCACAGACTTGTTCTTTTTGAAACTAATTTCTTGCTCAGGTCCTGGTTGTTTTTCGTACTTGTGAAGATTCTGTAACTTCCATTGAATACTCCTTTTTTCGTCCAGTTCTTCAGGAGATAAAAACCCAAAAATGTTGGTTAACTCCATCGGCTTAAACTATTTTAACTTGCTTTCAAAAGCAATTTATACCTTTTGACAATACAATGACACTTCATGACGTAAATATTACAAACATCACTTTTTTAAGTCTTTTTTAAGGCTTTTTTACGACTTTTTCAATCTTTATGACAATTCTCTCAAGGGGTCTAGCCAAGTTCATTAAAAAGGCTCTTCCTTTTTATCGTTGAATTGTCTGCCATTTAGATGTGTGCGGATTGTCCATGTTTATAAAAATAGTATATTGCTAAAACGTTGAATCCAACTCTTCGATTATGGGTCTTGCTTACCGTGCTTTTGTCCTTCAACAGGTCAAGTGCCACTCACATTGTAGGGGGTGAACTCAATTATCATCAAATCAAAGCCGGGGAATATGAGATCA
>JBIIVF010000116.1:0-7821 GCA_044339595.1 Bacteroidia bacterium | reverse complement strand
ATTGTGCTGAATCGGATGGTTAGGACTGCTATGCCCCTGCCCTCGCCTGCACGCAAAACGTTAAGCCGGCATTGAGAGTCTCTGCATTTTTTGTTTCAGCCGCAGGAGGCGCCTATCCATATCGCACCGCCTAAACGCGGCGCCGCTTGCGCAAGAGTAATCCCCCACGCCAAAGGCCGCCCAGCGTTTCGTCATCTGAAGCCATGACCTGTAACTTCATTTGCAAAAGTGGCAAAAGTGAGGGCTCAGGATTTTCGGATGTTGCACTTTTGCCGCAAATGAAGTCCAGGTCATTGTAATTTCGTTCCACTCTCAACGGCCGCTTAACAACGTGCAAACAAGAGCAGGGCATTTAGGTAATTTCAAACTTTTTTATACCTTTGGTTGATTGTGCTGAATCGGATGGTTAGGAATGCTATGCCCCTGCCCTCGCCTGCACGCGGAACGTTAGTGGCAATTAAACCAAACGACACGTAAAACGTCTAAACGAGATAATTTAAAATAAAAAATGAGACAAATAGTTTTACTTATGACAATTCTGATTACACTTATTTCGTGTAACAAAGATGACAATCCAACAACAACTGCCGACAAACCAAGTGAGCAAAAAACAGTAAATCTAACAGTTGACGGAAACGCAAGAAGTTTTATAGTATATCTTCCAACAGGTTACAACAATGCAGGAAAAATGCCAATGATTTTTGCCATTCACGGAGGAAGTGGAACGCCTGAAGGAATGATAAACATTGCTAATTTTAAAACTATTGCAGATAGAGACAAAGTTGTATTGGTTTATCCTGCAGGAATTCAAAATAATTGGAACGATGGAAGACCAACAACACCAAATCAATTGGGAATTAACGATGTTAATTTTTTCAACCAAATGTGTGATTATATGATTACAAATAATTCGGTTGATGGAACAAAAATCTATGCAACAGGAATTTCTAATGGAGGTTTTATGTCTTCACGTTTGGGCTGTGAATTAAGTAATAGAATTGCCGCTATTGCGGTGGACGCTGCAACAATAGAAGCAACTACGATTGCCACGAGTTGTAATCCAGGCAGACAAGTTCCTGCAATTTATATTCACGGAACAACCGACCCTCTTGTTCCATTCACAGGTGGACAAATGACCGCAGGTGGAACAGCAGGAGGAACTATTTTATCACATTTTCAAGCCATAGACAAATGGATAGTAATTAATGGTTGTAACTCTACACCAACAATTACTGATTTGCCCGACATTGCAAATGACGGAACAACGATAAAACAAAGAGTTTATTCAGGAGGAACAAACGGAAGTGAAGTAGTAAGTTACGTTGTTTTGAATGGCGGCCACACTTGGCCACAAGGTTATCAATATTTGAATGAAGCCATTATTGGAAAGACAAGTCAAGATATGAATGCTTGTGAAGTAATTTGGATATTTTTTAAACGATTTAAACGACAATAAAAATTAACTGCCACTAACAGGGGTTTTGCAAAAAAGCGGGTTCAGTGCTAAATTGAACATTTGGAATTCTAATAAACATTTGTGCTAAAACGGACATTTGTGCTTCTAATTCCGCTTCTTCGCAAAGCCCGAAAACGTTAAACGCCTGCACCTTTAAGACATAAACTTCCGTTAAGATAAAAACCGAACCCGGTTTAGTCTTTGACCGGTTTCGCTGGCCAAAATCATGTTTCATTTTCTCACAAATTCGGCGTGCAAACGGCAAGCTTCAAATTCTGAATGACGTTATTCTAAAGAACGAATACCCTCCCTACTTCAGCCCCACCGAATTCTTCAGCACCCTCAACTCTTTTTCCGTGAGCATGCGCCATTCGCCTTTTTTGAGTTTTCGCTTATCGAGGTTGGCAAATAAAACACGATCGAGTTTCTTCACCACGTAGCCCATTTTTTCGAACATTCTGCGTACCACGCGGTTTTTACCGCTGTGAATTTCAATGCCCACGATGTGTTTTTGTAGAGGATCCGGCAAGGCGGCAGTATCTGCAAACATCATCCCGTCTTCGAGATCAATGCCGGTAACCAGTTGGGTTAAGTGGGCATCAGTAATGGATTTATCCAGCTCTGCGGCATATACTTTCTTCACCTTTCTTTGTGGATGGGTTAATCGCTGAGCCAGTTCTCCGTCGTTGGTTAAAAGCAATACGCCGGTGGTGTTCCGATCAAGACGGCCCACAGGATATACCCGTTCGTCAGTTGCATCGGCCACGAGGTCCATCACGGTCTTTCTCTTTTCCGGGTCATCGGTGGTGGTGATGGTATCTTTGGGCTTATTGAGCAAGATATACACCGGGTTGCTAACCATCAGCAAGCGTTGATTCTGATAAGAAACTTTGTCGCCCGGCTTTACTTTGTATCCCATCTCGGTCACCACTTCACCATTGACTTTGATTTCTCCTTTCGAAATGAGTTTATCGGCATCTCTCCTGCTGCATACGCCGGCATTGGAGATGTATTTATTCAAACGAACTTCTTCCTCTGCTTTGTTCACCGTAACGGGCTTATAAGACTTCTCCGGACGGGGTTTTCTCGCGCTGTCTTTACCGCCTTTGGTTTCCATGGCGGGTGACTTTTTGGAGGGTTGTTCGTCGCTTCTTGAAAATTTCTTCTTCATAAGATTATAAATCCACTTTTGTAAACAGGGCTACTTCCCTTCAAAAATGCTGTAATGGTTTGTTTATCAAACAGATACGCCAAACCGGCTAAACGTTTACGCTTCAAAGTTACACGCTTTGAATGAATTACTGAATAAACAACATCATTTGCCTCTGTTTCGTTATATACCTTTGCAGTTAGACAGTACATGGGATTTCGTTTCCTGTTCATGGTTTTATTTGGTTTTCTGTATCTGACAGCCGGAGCGGTTTCAGGTCCTGTTACCCCTTTGCGTGTATGCCTCAACAATAATGACAGCATTGCCACCCTTGAATGGATGAACCCGTCAAATGCCTGCGGAACGTTTACCCAACACCGAATTTATGGTCGCAAAAATGCAAATCCCTTTATGCCCATGGCGGTGGTCGGTAGTTTTGCCATCAGCAGCTTTCCATTAAAAATGCCCGACCTGGATGCTGGCTGGGAGTTTTATTGGGTCACCTTATATGCCTGCAACGGAACCGACAGTTTTACTTCGGCCGTCTTTAAAGTAGATGATCAAAAACCAATACTAACCTCCCTCGATTCGGTGAGCATTGATTTGAACACCCAACAACTGGTGACGGGCTGGCAAAAGGGCCTTTCTCCGGACACCAAAGGATACCGCATCTATCGCTATAACAGCGGCATCAACGATTCGATCACCGAAACCGATCAAACCGGATATCTCCTGAACCAGATTTTGAACCCCAATATTGAAGTGACTTTATCGACCTTTGACAGCTGTAATTTGTTTTCTGCTATCTCTAACCCCCACAGAGCCATACAGTTAACCGGAAACTTGGACACCTGTAAGAATGAGGTTTCCCTCAATTGGCGTTTGTATCAGGGATGGACCACGCAAAGCCACAGCTTGTATATCAGACAGAATACTGAACCATATCGTTTGCTCAGCTCACCGGCGGCGTCTGACGTTTCGACATTGTTTACACAGTTTGTATTGGGCGATAGTTTTTGCTTTTTTGTGCGTGCTCACAATGGATCCATTAGCAGCAGTTCCAATCAGGTTTGCTTTAAAACCAGAAAGAAAACAACCCCCGACATTAATTACATTCGACATGTAACGGTGCTGTCCGACAACGCCATTGAAATCGACTGGTCGGGAAACAAGCTGGAAGACGTTGCAGAAATAGTGTTGGAGAAAAAATCTACCGGTGCATTTCTTCCTTATCAAACCAAATCTCCGGCGATCTCCTTTACACAAACCGACAACGCCGTGAATGCGGCCACCAATGTTTACCAATACCGGGTGATTTTAAACGATGTGTGTGATGTCGGGCTTGACACTTCCAACATCAGCCACAACATTCTGCTCACCTTGAATAACGAACAGCTCAACTGGAATACTTATGACGGATGGGATGGTGCCGTGGATGGTTATGAATTATTCTACGGATTGGGTTCCACGTGGAACAATGAATTTTACGGAGCACCCCAAATGAGACCTTTGAGCGAAAAAGAGCTGGCCGAACCCAAGATTTGCTTTTACGTCAGGGCGAAAGAAGTTGGCAATACACTGTTTGCCGACGACCTATCAACCTCCAATGTGGTTTGTCAGGAGGGGCCCTTCACCTATTATGTTCCGAACACCATTGTGTCTGATGGCATCAACAATCGGTTTATTGTGAAAGGTGTGAACATAGACACCACCCTGTCGAAGTATACCATATTTAATCGCTGGGGAGAAATTCTCCATAAATCCGAAAGCATCTTCGAACCATGGTATCCCGTATATCAAGGTGTCGATTTGATGCCCGGCATGTACTTTTACATCCTCGAATTGTTCTCAAACAAAGGAGAAAGAAAAACTGTTAAAGGAGAAATACGCATCATCAAATGACCCCATTTATACATTTTAACCACCAAGGCGAAGAGGTGACTCCAGACCAAACCATATTAAATTGGTCTCAAAGGATTATAGAACACCTTCCCTTTTCCGTAGAAACCATCACATTTATCCATTGCTCCGACGACGAATTGCTGGAGATCAATAAACAGTATTTATACCATGACTATTATACAGACATCATCACCTTTGATCTCCGTGAGGACCCTGATGCTCCATTAGAAGCAGATCTATTTTTGAGTGCAGATAGAATCAGGGAAAACGCTCAAGACAACAAAGTGTCTTACGAAGACGAATTGAAGCGCGTAATGATTCACGGAATTTTGCATCTTTGCGGCTACGGAGACAAGACCGCCGAACAGGTGGCCGAAATGCGTGAAAAGGAAAATTATTACCTCTCTCTATAACATGTTCCACGTGGAACACCTAAAATGAAAACCGAATACGATATTATAGTTGTAGGTGCCGGACATGCCGGATGTGAAGCTGCTCATGCCGCGGCCACCATGGGGCACAAGACCCTGTTGATTACCATGAACATGGAAACCATTGCTAAAATGTCGTGCAACCCTGCCATGGGTGGCGTTGCAAAGGGACAGATAGTGCGGGAGATCGATGCTCTGGGCGGAATGTCAGGCATCATTACTGACCGAACCATGATTCAATTCAGGATGCTTAACCTCAGCAAAGGGCCCGCCATGTGGAGCCCGAGGGCACAGAGCGATCGACAGTTGTTTTCTATGGAATGGCGCTCTGTGCTTGAGCAAAATCAAAACGTTTTCTTCTTTCAGGATACCGTTCGTTCTTTAACTTTAGATCGGCAAAAAGTCACCGGAGTGGTCACACAACTCGGATTTGAATTCAAAGCCAAAAGCGTTGTACTCACCAGTGGAACTTTCCTGAACGGCCTAATCCACATCGGAAGAAGACAAATGGGTGGCGGAAGAATGGGCGACCCGGCCTCTTTTGGTATTACAGAACAACTCGTGTCTTTGGGTTTTGAAACAGGGCGTATGAAAACCGGAACCCCTCCGAGGGTAGATGGGCGTTCACTTGACTATACTAAAATGGAAGAACAAAAAGGGGATGAGAAACCGGGTAAATTCTCGTTTACAGAGACAACACCCCTGGCCAAGCAAAGAAGCTGCTACATTACTTACACCAATAACGATGTACACGACAGTCTCCGTGAAGGATTTATGGATTCTCCCATGTTCAACGGAACAATTAAAAGTCTTGGGCCCCGTTATTGTCCATCCATTGAAGATAAAATTAACCGCTTTGCCGAAAGAGAAAGACACCAAATCTTCGTAGAGCCGGAAGGATGGAACACCGTTGAAATATATGTGAACGGGTTCTCAACCTCGCTTCCCGAGCACATTCAAATCAAAGCGTTGCAACAGATACCGGGATTTGAAAATGTGGCTCTATTCAGACCCGGATATGCCATCGAATATGACTTCTTCCCTCCTACCCAGTTAAAACCAACCCTCGAAACCAAAATTATAGATGGTTTATATTTCGCCGGACAAATCAACGGAACCACCGGTTATGAAGAAGCTGCGTGCCAGGGGTTGATGGCCGGCATCAACGCCGCTCTCAAAATACAAGAAAAAGAACCGCTCGTTTTAGAAAGGTCGGATGCCTATATCGGTGTGCTCATCGACGATCTTATCAACAAAGGAACCGAAGAGCCTTACAGAATGTTCACTTCAAGAGCAGAGTTCAGAATTCTCTTGCGGCAAGATAACGCAGACAGCCGATTAACACCAACAGGTATCCGTATCGGATTAGCGGATCCTTCGAGGTTGATCGCGTTAGAATCAAAAGAGCAGAACATCCAAAAACTTAAAAAATATTTCGACTCTACTTCCATAGAACCCACACGTGCAAACCCTATCCTAGAATCCGCACAATCTGCCCCCATCGACCAGAAATACAAACTGGCACAACTCCTCTCGCGACCCCAAATCGATATTATAAATCTCCTTTCTGACTCTCATATAAAACAAAATCTCGAAGCTTATTCAGACGAGGAAATAGAAGCTGCCAGCATTTTGATTAAGTACCAAGGATATATCGAAAAGGAAAAAGACAATGCTGAAAAGATTAGTAAACTGGAGCATATTCGCCTACGACCTGATTTTGATTACAAGAGCATGACCGCGCTTTCTTCAGAGGCTCGGGAAAAGCTATCGAAAATCAAACCGGAAAATATCGGACAGGCGTCCCGTATTAGTGGGGTAAATCCTGCTGATATTTCCATTTTATTAGTTCATTTTGGACGATAATTGCAACCGTGAAAAATATCTTTGCATTACTTCTTCTGCTGTCATTTGGATGCGCGAGTGTCATGAATCCGGAAGGAGGTGATAAAGACACGTTACCCCCGGTGGTCACTAAAACACAACCCGATTCTGCGGCATTGAACGCAACTGCCAAAAAAATCATTTTAACCTTTAATGAATACATCACCGTCAAAGACCCGACCAAAGAATGGACCATTTCACCCGCTCCCATCAGATTTCCTGAATATAAAACAAACGGTAAGTATTTAGAAATCAATATTTTAGACACAATAATCCCACATACAACATACGCATTTCATTTTGGTAAATCCATAGCCGATATAAACGAAGGAAACATTCTTAAAGATTACCGTTTTATGTACTCCACAGGGGGTTACATAGACTCCCTCGAAATTAATGGAACCGTCATAGATGCAAAAACCGCTGAACCTAAAAAAGAAATGAGTGTCTTTCTAAAAGAAACGGATACCACCCTCCTAAATTCAAAAATACTTTATCGCGTAAAAACAGATGACCTTGGGCAGTTTAAATTTCAGAATCTAGCCAATCGATCCTACATGATTCTGGGTATCGACGATAAGAACAACAATAAGCAAATAGAAAAAGAAGAATCTATCACCTTTCTATCGCGCAACATTCTGCCAGATTCTAACTCCTTATCTATGTATGCCTTTGTGCCTCACCTCGGTCAACAATATCTTAAAGCATCCTACAGCACTATTCCCGGTATTTACTGTTTTGTACTTAACATACCAAATTACCTGACTCCTGTTAAAATTAGTCCTGAAGATACTGCCGTGCCATTCAAAACGGTTCTTAATGATACACAGGATACACTTACCATTGCTACAACTCATTTCGCAGATCAGCCTATACGTCATTTCAACTTTATAACCACCGATACCCAATTTGTGCAGGTTATCAAAACACCAACCCTCACCGATACACTCTTAAGAACCAAATTTGAACTAAAACAAAATTCCCTCGTTGTTACCTAT
>JBIIVF010000232.1:0-7928 GCA_044339595.1 Bacteroidia bacterium | reverse complement strand
CCATCAGATTGCGTTCAAATACGAGTTCGTCAAGTTCTGCATTGTATATTTATTATGGTAGTAACAATACCCTGCTCAACAATATTTTGGTCAACGAAGGACCCGGTTATGCCATGTACTTGCCCAATAACTCAGATTATTCGCGGGCAAATTACAACAATACCAGAACGAATGGCGCTAATCTGATTTACTATAATGGCTCCAATTATACCACTTTGTCAGGCTATACTGCTGCAAGCGGAAAGGATAGCAATTCTCTAAATGTGAATCCGGAATTTCTGTCTACAGATGATCTCCACATCAAAAGCCTTGATTTGAATATGGCAGGGGTTGTTCACCCAAAGGTGTCGTTTGATTATGACGGACAGTTAAGAGATACCCTCACGCCTGATATCGGGGCCGATGAGTTTACCCCTCCGCCCATTGATGCAGGTATTTCATCCATTATTACTCCAAGCATCCCTTTCAGAAGTGATACCCAATATGTTAAGGTCGTATTAAGAAACTATGGTTCAGTGAATCTTTCATCCGCGGTCATTGAATGGAATTTGAATGGAGTATCAAAAACTGCCGTAAACTGGACAGGTTCGTTGAATATCGGAGATACCGCTCACATAATCCTCAATCGAATGTACTTCCACCCGGATAGTGCATTCTCCTTGACTACCTGGAGTCGATTGCCGAATAGTCAGAACGATACCATAAACTGGAACGATACGGCAAAGGTCATTAATCAGTATCCTGCCTTGAGTGGCATTTATACCATTGGCGGTGCTTCACCGAATTTTACCTCATTTGAAGCGGCCGTTACCGCCATGAGGCGTGGCGGAATCATTGATTCTGTGGTCTTTAATGTTAGAAATGGAACCTATTTCGAAAGAATTAGAATTGGAAAAATTATTGGTGCCAATCGGAAAAATGCCATTGTTTTTCAATCTGAAAACGGAGATAGCTCACAAGTGGTATTAAATTATACCAATCATACCTGGGATCATAACTATACGCTTTATCTCGATTCAGCTATAGGGATTACTTTCAGGAAGATGACTATTTCAGGGGGAAATACGAGTTATGGTACCATTGTACGCATTAACGGAAACAGCAAATGGTTAGAATTTAGCAATAATATAATCAATGGATCCGGAAGGCTAACACAAACTACAGATCACTCCGGGATCTTTATCCAGTCTAACAATGCTGTGAACGATTCTTTTGATATTCGAAATAATGATATCATGAATACTTCTGTCGGAATATATAACTACGGTTATTATACTGGTTCTAACTACTCTCGAAGGATTCACATTTTAGGGAACAAAATAACTGCCTATTACACCGGTATATTTAGTCAATATACCGATAGTTCCAGTATAGAAAACAACCGCATTGAATTGAACCAGGTTTCTTATAGCCAATATGGAACCTACCTCACATATAACCGCTACATGCGTTTCAATGCCAACCAGGTCAATGTACCTTATGGGTATTATGGTACGTACTTTTATAATTGTGATGGCAACAGTGCGAGAAGAAGTTCATTTACCAATAACATGGTTTACTGCGGGTCTGATAATGCAGTATATGGTGTTTATTTTGATAATTCTGATTACGTTGATGTATTCAACAATAATGTTTACGTACCCTCTTCAAATGCCGGCAGTGAAGGCGTTTATTTCTATTATGGATCACAAAATAAATTCAATTCAAACGTAGTTCAAACCGGAGCAGGCGTACCCCTTTATTTGCCGAGTTCCTCATCCTTGAGTGAAAACAATTATAATTGCTTCTATTTTACAGGATCCAATATTGCCTATTGGAACAGTACCAATTACTCCACATTGGCAGCTTTTAGATCCGGATCAGGAAGGGAAGCCAATTCTATTGTGGCTGACCCAATGTTTGTTTCTGCCACAGACTTGCACGTAAGAGGCATCGATCTGAACGAAAAAGGGTTGTTAAGCAACCTCGTTCAATTTGACTTTGATGGAGAAAAACGAGACAGTGTTAAACCTGATATTGGTGCCGACGAATTTCGTATTCCCGGACCGGATGATGCCGGTATTTCAGCTTATATCAGCCCTTTAGCACCGTTTGCGAGTGGAAATATGAGTGTAAAGGTGTTGATGACCAATTATGGTTCCGACACATTAAAATCTGCTACCGTCAACTGGACCGTTAATGGGTCTTCTCAAACAGCCGTTTCATGGACAGGAAGTGTTCCAAGCGGACGCACTGATACGGTTACTTTGGGTACGTTCAATTTTGCGGCAGCCATAAATTACACAGTTAAGGCATGGCCTGCACAACCCAATGGCAAAGCCGATACCTTAAATTATAACGATACCCTGACCAAAACCAATTTATATGCGGCCCTGGCAGGTGTTTATACCATTGGAGGAACCTTGCCGGATTTCAATTCTTTTGCTGAAGCAGTGAATGCACTCCATTTAGGGGGTATTATAGATACCGTTACATTTAAAGTGCGAAATGGTACTTATAATGAACAGATCAAGTTGATGAGTTATCCCGGCAGCCAAAGTAACCGTCCGGTAACCTTCACCTCTGAGTCAGGTGACAGCAGCAAAGTAATCATTTCATACAGTGCAGGCAGCTCCAATAATTATGTGGTTTGGCTAAATGGTGCAGATTACATCACCCTTTCAAGAATGACCATTCAACCCACCTATTACTATTACGGTTATGCGGTGGTGGTGAACAATGGCTCACTCAATTGCAATGTTTCAAACAACATGATTAGACACACCAGCCCGGGTTATTATTATACCGGCGGGGTGTATTCTACTTCAGATATCGACAACAACTTGAATATTTCAGGAAACACGATTACAGGGTTCTATTACGGTGCACAGCTATATGGAAACAGCGGAAGCAGCGCGAATTATGAAACCGGTCTGAGTATTTCAGGTAATCAATTTTCTAATATCGGATATACCGCTATTTACCTGAACTATCAAAAGAATTTTAATATTTCAGGCAATACCATTAGCAATGTAGGAGAGGGGGATATGGGTATTTACTTATCTCAAACATCAGACGCCTTCACCATTCAAGGTAATAAAATTATCAATGCGAAATATTCCTATAACATTTATATTTCAGGACACATAGGTAATTCAGCGAATAAAGGAAGAATATTCAATAATTTCCTGAGCAACTATTATTATTACGGCTATATCCTCAGAATGGATGGAAGTAACTATGTAGATATTGATTATAACAGTATGAATTTCCATACGGTTGCCAATTATCAGATGCTCTATTTTGGGTCTAATTCTAATTATAATCTTAGAAACAATAGCATTGCTCATAATGCAGGCGGGGTAGCCATGTATGTGAGCGGAACCCTACCTTCGATTTGTAACTATAACAACTGGTATACCAGTGGTGCTGTCTTAATAAATCAGGCCGGTACAAATCGCAGCAATTTAGCCGCCTGGAAAGCCGCTACTTCCAAAGATGCCAATTCTGTCAGTGTGAATCCATTGTATTTCTCCAATGATGATTTGCATACAACT
Organism: Bacteroidia bacterium; assembly: GCA_044339595.1. GTDB lineage: Bacteria > Bacteroidota > Bacteroidia > NS11-12g > UBA9320 > CAZTGZ01. The sequence goes on along the minus strand of JBIIVF010000232.1, from coordinate 4,392 downwards.
TTAATCAGTTTGGATAGTGTAGGTACCAACATCAGTGGTATCTCTTCGGATATCGATGGAGATACCAGAAACTCCACCCGTCCGGATATTGGGGCCGATGAATTTAACAGTTTGCCGGATAATATTGGCGTTAGCAGGATTATCAACGGTTCAGGTTGTGAACTAGATTCTCAAACGGTAGAGGTAACGGTGTTTAACTTCGGTAGCAACCGTCAGTCAGGGTTTAAAGTGAGATATAGTGTGAATGGTGTTTTTGCGGATTCATTGACCACTGCAGATTCTCTCAATTCAGGACAAAGCCGTACTTACTCATTCCCGGTGAAATACCATTTTGGCAGCTACTCGGCGTATACAATCAAAGCATGGACTGATTTGAGCAATGAAACCTATCGCCTGAATGATACTGCTTCTAAGACGATTAACAATTATCAAACGGTGATTGCAGTGGGGTCGATGATTCCTACCGACAGTTCCGTGAATCAATCCTTCCCATTTAACTTGTCTTGGTCACCGGCTACCGGCGCAACGGCTTACGATGTGTATGTTTGGCCGGACAGTGTAAGTTCCCGCCCGGGATCACCATTATTTACAAACATCAGTCAGATTTCTGCCCAAATTGGGAGTGGACTTGGATACGGGGTGATGTACAAATGGCAAGTGGTTTCGAAGAACCCATCTTGCGATGCAGACGGTCCGGTTCAAAGATTTACCATGCGCTATTTGCCCGATGTAACGGTAACAAGTGTAAGCGCCCCGATATCCGCTTTCAGCGGTAACTCGGTCAATGTTTCCTGGGTGGTGCGGAATATCGGTTCCGGATCAACAGGCTCCACATCATGGTATGATTTGGTCTATTTATCATCCGATCAAACCTACGATGGTAGTGATATTTATTTGGGAGGCGCCCCAAACGGTGCTTCTTTGAATGCTTCACAGAGCTATAACAATAACCTGAATGTGACGTTGCCAAATGGCATCAATGGAAAATATTACTTCATTGTTCGGGCTGATGCTTACTCGAATTTAATAGAATCTAATGATGGCAACAACTTGCGATCTGATTCTGCAGGAACCAATGTAACGCTCACCCCACCTCCTGATTTGCAAGTAATTGCTGTAACAGCCCCATCTACAGTTTTCTCCGGAAGCACCATCAGCGTTTCATTTACCATCAAAAATCGTGGTACCGGTGAAACCCGACCGGATCAGTGGTATGATGGAGTGTATTTGTCTAAAGATTCTGTGTTTAACGGCAATGCTGTTTACAAAGGGAACGTATATCACAACGGAGATTTGAAACCTGATAGTATTTATACCGCCGGGTTCAATTTAACCATTCCAATGACCTCGAGTGGATTTCATTACGTGTATGTTGTAACGGATTTGTATAATAGTGTGTATGAACATTCCGCCGAAAACAACAACAGAGGAGGCAGCGATACCATTGATGTGTTGTTAACGCCGCCACCTGATTTGGTGGTTAGAAATATTGTTTTCGCTGACACAACCAGCTCAAGGAAAAGGGTCAACATACAATATCAGTTGATCAACGAAGGTGGTTCTAGAACCTTTAATGGATGGTATGATTATATCGGAATTTCTGCGAGTCCGGTATATAACCCTTCTAACATCACGCAATTATTGCAACCTTATCAACCTAGAGTAGAGGCGGGCGATACCTTGTTTGTTTCTACATTTGTGAATATCCCGGATCAACTTTCGGGTCAGTACTATATTTATGTAATTGCGGATTACCATAATTACGTATTTGAAGGAACACAGGATACCAATAACGTTACAAGAGAAGGGGTGTTCATTGTTCGACCTGATTTGAGTGTGACCGGAGTGACTGCTCCATCCGCTGATTCGAGTGGAAAACTGATTCAGGTTTCTTGGAGAGTTACAAATCTTGGCCCCGGAGATGATCCATCTAAAGCAAGAGAAGATAAAGTGTTCATCTCTTCGTATAACAAATTTCATAAGGATTCCGTGATTGCGCTCGACAGCTTAAGCTATACGGTTGCACTCAATAAAAATGAGTACACAGATAAAGTTCGGTTTGTTCGCATCCCGAACGGTACAAGTGGATTGCGTTATATTTATGTAAGAACTGATAACGATGATGTTATTTATGAGCAAACAGACACCAATAACATTGGTAGTCCCTGGTCAATCAATGTTACCTTGTCTCCTTATCCTGATTTAAATCTATCAGGCTTAGATGTACCGGATACTTCTGAAGCCGGATCAGCAGCTCACCTCGTTTATCGAGTGAGTAACGATGGAATAGCGGAGGCACTTCCACAATGGAAAGACCGACTATACCTATCCAAAGACAGTATATTTAGCTTGAGCAGAGCGATTGCATTGTATACGTTTACCAGAACCGGATCAACTCCAATCAGTACAGGCTATACAGACTCATTTGATGCGGTGATACCCGGAACCGTTTCTGCCGGTAATTATTATTTCTATGCTTTTGCGGATTATGAAGACCGCTTATATGAGTACACCTTTGAAGGCAATAACGTACGTAGAAGTAAGAAAATTTATGTGAATGGATATCCTCCGGTAGACTTGGCCGTTGATAGTATTTATGGTCCTGATTCTGCTTATTCAGGAACAACTTTTCAAATGGGGTGGCGCATTAAAAACATAGGAGAGGCTACAACGTTGGCTGATTATTGGTCAGACCAGGCATACTTGTCGCTTGATTCGTTTTTAGATGCTTCAGACATTAAATTGGGTGAAGTTCAAATTAATTCGGATTTAGCCAAAGACAGCTCTTACAAGATTAATCGAACTTATTCCATACCCAACGGAACGCAAGGCAATTATTATCTGATTGTAAAATCGGATATAACCAATGCGAACAATGATGAGGATACAACCAACAACACCAGAGCTAGAAAGAATGCTTCAGGTGCGGCGGTTGCGATGAAAGTGATTTTGAGCGCATCGCCGGATCTTAAATTCAACGCTTGGACCATTCCTTCTACCGGTACATCAGGACAACCTGTGAAAATTGTATGGGAAGTTAAGAACGACGGTAACGGAGCCACAACCCAAAATTCATGGATCGACAGGGCCTATCTTTCTACCGACTTTGTGCTTGATGGCTCTGATTATCTATTGGGTTCCAAAACACATATCGGAAATCTGGCCATTGCCGGAAAATACAAAGACAGTGCAGAGTTTACAGTACCTTCCACCTACAGCGGAAATTACATCATCATATTAAAAACGGATGAGACCAACCTTGTATATGAACACAATGCAGAAACCAACAACACAGTAGCATCAGCGATTACAATGTCGGCTGCACCACCGGCGAATTTGATTGTGTCCGTGGTCACTGCTCCTACATCAGCTGCCATTGGTGCCGCTGTGGGTGTAGACTATACCGTTCGGAATATTGGTTCTAATCCTGCATCAGGTTGGATGAGAGATAATGTTTACTTATCTGCAGATACAGTGTGGGATGCAACAGATATTTTATTTGCTTCACAAACGTATCTTCTGAATTTGTTGCCGAGCAGTTCGGTGAATAAGTCGGTGGCAGCATCCATCACCGGTGTGTCTGATGGCAATTATTATTTTATTGTATATACCGATATCATGAATAACATTGCTGAAAGTGCAGATACCAACAATACGCAATACAGCAATCCGGTTGAGATATCCATTCCATTGTTGCCTTTAAATACTTTATTGCCAGACACGCTTTATGACAACAAGAGTGAGTATTACAGATTGGTGATACCTGATTCATTGAATGGGGAGTCAATCCTGGTTACCTTAAAAGGAGATTCGGTCAATGGAAACAATGAAATGTACTTGAGATATGGGGATGTCCCATCCAGATCAACCTTTGATTATGGATTTTCATCGCCATTTGAAGGCAATCAGGAGGTACTAATACCTGAGGTTCAAACGGGTACTTATTACATCATGGTCTATGGTGAAACCAGCAATGGTAATCAACAGCACATGAGCCTATATGCCAGAAAACTTAACTTTGAGATTCGAAAAGTGACACCAATTGAAGTCGGCAATAATGGCCAGATTACCTTAAAAATTGAAGGTTCTAAGTTTAATGAAAGTACCGTTTTCGGATTGATGTTGGATTCTGCCACTTCGGGCAGTGCTACCGTGGATACCACCGGCACATTGTATGAGGCGATGTTTGGCTCCGTAGATGATGATGCTGGAAGTTTTATACTGGAAGATCCGACTATAGCTTATGCTACATTTACGTTGTCGGATGCTCAACTTGGTCTATATGATGTCACAGCAACCAACGAATTTGAAAAGGTTAGCTTAAACAGGGGATTGAAAGTTACTACAACCTCAGCAGCCAATATTGAAATTAATGTGACCCGGCCATCTAAT
>JBIIVF010000052.1:0-15143 GCA_044339595.1 Bacteroidia bacterium | reverse complement strand
TTTAAAGGAAAGGGGCTTTTGGCCCCTTTTTTTATGCGCTAACCTCAGCTGTAACAAACATTTTCTGAGATGTACTGTTTGGCTAGTATGATATCTTACAAGAATATATTTTTAGTCCTTGTTACTTTGGCAACGCTATTGAGTTGCACAGGTGATTTAAATGCCAATTCAAACAATGTTTCAACTATGACTACATCATTAGCAGACTTTTATTCACTAGGCTTATTATCAGCCAATGGAAAGGATTCCATCAAATTGAGTGATTTTAAAGGCAAGAAGATTTTAATTGTAAATGTGGCCTCAGAATGTGGCTATACTCCTCAGTACAAGGATTTACAAGCTTTAAGCGAGAAATATGCCGAGAAATTGGTCATCATTGGATTTCCATGCAATCAGTTCGGTGGTCAAGAACCGGGAACAGAAGATGAGATTGTATCGTTTTGCCAAAAGAATTATGGGGTTACCTTTCCAATTTCACAAAAAGGAGATGTAAAGGGAGCACAGCAGCATCCATTGTATCAATGGCTTACGCATAAGTCAATGAACGGGAAAGATGATTATTCTGTAAAATGGAATTTTAATAAATTTTTGATTTCAGAAACTGGTGAACTATTGTCTTATTTCCCATCTTCAACTAAACCTTTGAGTGAAGATATAGAAAGTTATTTGAAATAGTTTATCATGAATGCTCTCGTATGACGTTCTAACGAATACCTCGATACTTAAGTATTCTAGAATGATTGCATAAATTCAAGACAGATTGAAGTAAATTATCTTTTTATTCGTTTATGAGATTGGGGTTGTTATAAAAAAAACCTCATGAATTCCGAATTACGGATTTTCATGAGGTTTTTTTATGACCTATCAAGACACAAAATTTATAGGTTCTATTTAACTCTTGTCCATTCAGAGGTTTTTCCAATCCAGCTCATGCCCATTACATATCCCCTTAAATGAAGGGTGTTTAGATTGTTGTTCTCGAAGTACATATAACCGTCATAGGTTTTGCCTGATTTTGGATCGTAAATGGTTCCTCCTTCCCATTTTGTTGATTTTGAGTTGTACTGAAAATTCATCATAATGGCCATTCCCATTCTGTCGCGGTCTCTTAGCTTAGGATTGGGATTGTTTGGATCTTTCTTTGGATTGCCATTGGCATCATTTGGTTCCTTCATCCATTCGATTTTACCGGCATATTTTCCATTCACCGCTTTAAATATGCGGATATGGGCATCTTTGTCGGCGTTGAGCCAATTTCCTAATACGTCTCCTTCAGCATATTGCATTTTGTCCGTAGAAAGAGTAAAAGATAGAAGAGCGCTGAGCGCAATTAAAATGTACAGATTTTTCATTGGTTTAATTTTTTAGCTAATATAACGATTAAATTGGAAAATTCAGTGTATCGGAAATAATTTTGAAAAATGCTGGTAAAGGTATTTGGAAGTACAGTTTATGGTATCAAGGCCACTAAAATTACTGTTGAAGTGAATGTAGGGCAGGGGTCAAAGTATCTCATGGTAGGACTTCCTGATAATGCCGTAAAGGAGAGTCAGTTGCGGATAGAGACGGCTTTTAAAAATAATGGTTTAATCATGCCTCGAAAAGGCGTGATTATCAATATGGCTCCAGCCGATATTAAAAAGGAAGGTTCTGCATATGATTTGACAATAGCGGCGGGTGTTTTAAGCGCATCCGGACAAATAAATGTGCCGTCACTAGAAGAGTATATCATTATGGGTGAATTGTCTTTAGATGGCAGTTTACAACCCATAAAGGGTGCACTCCCCATCGCTATTCAAGCAGTTAAAGACGGATTTACCCGAATGATTCTGCCTAAGCAAAATGCACGTGAGGCAGCTATGGTAAAAGACATCGCTGTATTTGGAATTGAGCATGTCTTGGAATTGGTCGAATTCTTGAATGGCCATTTAAAACTTGAGCCGGCTTTTGTAGATCCACGTACGGAATTTTCAGAGAATCAAGAAAATTGGGATTGTGATTTTAGTGATGTAAAAGGACAAGAAAACATTAAAAGATCTATGGAGGTTGCTGCTGCCGGCGGTCATAATATTATCTTAATTGGACCTCCCGGTGCAGGAAAAACCATGCTCGCGAAGCGCCTTCCTACCATATTGCCTCCTTTAACCATTTATGAAGCCTTGGATACTACTAAAATTCATTCTGTAGCCGGGAAATTAGGAGAGAACGCTTCCATTGTTTCTCGGCGTCCTTTCAGATCGCCACATCATACTATCAGCGATGTGGCTCTGGTAGGTGGAGGAAATAATCCTCAACCGGGAGAAATTTCTCTCGCCCACAATGGGGTGTTGTTTCTGGATGAATTGCCTGAATTTAAAAGAACAGTACTGGAGGTTTTAAGGCAACCTTTAGAAGAACGACGTGTCACTATCAGTCGGGCTCGGTTTAGTGTGGATTATCCCGCAGGATTTATGCTTGTAGCAAGTATGAATCCTTGTCCATGTGGTTTTTATAATCATCCTGAGAAGGAATGTGTTTGTGCCCCCGGTGTAGTTCAAAAATACTTGAGTAAAATATCCGGTCCATTGTTGGATAGGATAGACATTCATATTGAGGTCACCCCTGTAGCTTTTGATGAATTGTCTTCTTATAGAAAATCAGAACCCAGTGCGAATGTCCGTGAAAGAGTCATTAAAGCAAGAGGTATTCAGGAAGAGCGATATCGAGCCATACCGGGTATGCACAACAACGCACAAATGTCGAGTAGAATGATTCATGAATATTGTGCCATCGATCAATCCGGACAATTGCTTCTGAAAAATGCCATGCAAAAACTAAATTTATCTGCCCGGGCTTATGATCGCATTCTTAAAGTGTCAAGAACCATTGCCGATCTAAGTGGAAGTGTTCCCATTAAAATTGAACACTTGGCCGAAGCGATACAATACCGCAGCCTCGATAGGGAGCAATGGAATTAAATCGACCTTTCCGGAATTGATCTTTTCTGATAATCCATTCCTAATGTGTTACTTGCTCGTAGGGTCATGAAATAAGATTGTTGCCCTTTCAAGAGACATGGATAAATCAAGTCTAATCAACGGTTTAAGATAGTTTCATTTTATAATGAGGCATATCTGCTTCATAAAAGAGGTCGCCTTCAGGTCTAAATCCTTGTTTAGCATAGAGATTCATGGCAGGTAGTTGTGCGTGAAGATAGACATACGCTTTTGAGGGCAGATGATCTAAGATGGTTCTAAGCAATGCACTCCCAATACCTTTGTTTCTGAATGTACCGAGTACTGCAAACCTTTCGAGTTTTATTCCGTTCGAAGTTTTTCGCCAACGAGCAGTGCCGGCCGGATGTCCATCAGCATATGCAATGAAGTGATTCGATTCGTCTTCAAATTCATATTCGAGTGACTCCTCAACGTTTTGTTCAACCACAAAAACCTCTTGTCTGATTTGGTGAACTTTGTGCAATTCATCGGTGCTTGTTACAAGATGAACCTCTATTGCCTGATTTATGTGTTGTTCTTCCATTATGAATCTCAAAAATTACTACTTTTGTCGCTCAAATTTACAAGAATATGAGCATTGACAAAATTTCGAAGCTTTTAGGAAGTGAAGCAGACTATCTGTTGAATCATAAGTCCAATACCATCTCAAAGGAATTATTACATCTCCCCGGTTCACAACACATCGATAAGGTTTGGGCTTTATCTAACCGAAATCCTCAAGTGTTGCGCAGTTTACAACAGATTTACAATACAGGACATCTAGGTGGAACCGGTTTCGTTTCCATTTTGCCGGTCGACCAAGGTATAGAACATTCTGCAGGGGCTTCTTTTGCACCCAATCCGATATATTTTGATGCGGAAAATATTGTAAAGCTAGCCATAGAAGGCGGTTGCAATGCTGTTGCCAGTACATTTGGAGTGTTGGCCAATGTTTCAAGAAAATATGCGCATAAGATTCCGTTTGTGGTTAAAATTAACCACAATGAATTTTTGAGCTATCCGAATAAATTTGATCAAATCATGTTCGGGACAGTGGAAGAAGCTTGGAATTTAGGTGCTGCTGCGGTGGGTGCAACCATATATTTCGGATCGGATGAATCCGCCCGACAAATCGTAGAAGTGGCAGAAGCCTTTGAACGTGCCCATGAATTGGGGATGGCCACTATATTGTGGTGTTACACCAGAAATAATGCTTTCAAAAAAGACGGGGTAGATTACCACGTCTCAGCTGATTTGACCGGTCAGGCCAATCATTTAGGGGTAACTATACAAGCAGATATTATCAAACAGAAATTACCGGAAAACAATGGCGGATATAATGCGGTCAATTTTGGAAAAACTCACAAGGATGTATATAGCAAATTAACCACCGATCATCCGATCGACCTAACAAGATATCAAGTAGCCAATTGCTACATGGGAAGGGTTGGGCTCATCAATTCAGGTGGACCATCCGGCGAAAATGATCTTGCACAGGCAGTAAAAACAGCAGTCATTAACAAAAGAGCCGGCGGATGTGGTCTGATTTCGGGAAGAAAGGCATTCCAAAGACCTATGACAGAGGGTGTTGAAATTCTGAATGCTATTCAGGATGTTTATTTGTGCAAGGAAGTTACATTTGCTTAATTCTATTTAGAGCCCATGAGTTGGTTTAAACGCGTTAAAGAAGGTATCATTACCAAAACGAAGGATAAAAAGGCTACCCCTGACGGGTTGTGGTATAAATGTCCTGAGTGTAAAAAGCCGACCATTACCAAAGATTTTGAAAACAATAAGTGGGTTTGCCCATCTTGCGGTTATCATGAAAGAATTGGTTCGAAGGAGTATTTCGAGATATTTTTTGATGAAGGTAAATTTCAAGAATTATATCCGAACATGATTGCTGCAGATCCTTTGAATTTTAATGATAACAAACCCTATCCAGACAGAATCAAGGATGCCGTTTCTAAAACCGGATTGTCAGATGCTGTTCGAGTAGGTTATGGTAAGGTAGGTGGATTTAAAACAACGATCGCCTGCATGGATTTTGCTTTTATCGGCGGAAGCATGGGAGCTGTGGTAGGAGAAAAAATTGCCAGAGCCATTGATCATTCGAGAAATGAAGGTGCTCCGATTATCATTATCAGTAAATCCGGTGGTGCCAGAATGATGGAGGCTGCATTTTCGCTTATGCAAATGGCAAAGACCTCTGCGAAATTGGCATTGCTAGATAAGGCGGGTATTCCCTATATTTCTTATATCACAAATCCTACCACGGGAGGTGTTACCGCATCTTTTGCCATGTTGGGTGATTTTAATGTGGCGGAACCCGATGCATTAATCGGATTTGCCGGTCCAAGGGTTATCAAAGAAACGATCGGAAAAGATCTTCCGGAAGGATTCCAAAGATCAGAATTTCTACAGGAACATGGTTTTGTCGATTTTATCATCAACAGGCCCGCTGCTAAAGAGAAAATAACGGAGCTATTTTCTATGATCTGCGAAAAGAAAGCAACCAAGACAAAAAAAGAAACCGTACAATAACTAATTAAAAGATTATGAATTTTCCATCAGAATTGAAGTACACCAAAGAACACGAATGGGTTCGCATTGAAGGCGACATCGCAACAGTGGGTATTACTGATTTTGCTCAGAGCGAATTAGGTGACATCGTTTTCGTTGAAATTGAGACCCAAGGCGAAACCATGGGGTCAGGAGACACCTTCGGCACTGTTGAGGCAGTAAAGACGGTTAGTGACCTCTATATGCCCTTGAGCGGAGAAATTGTGGAAGTAAATGCAGACCTACAATCGAATCCTGAAAATATTAACGAAGATCCTTACCAAAAAGGTTGGATGATCAAAATTAAAATGTCTGATTCATCAGAAGCAAATGCACTGATGGATGCAGCAAATTATCAGTCTACTACAGGACATTGATTTTTCGACATTTCTTATTTAAATACCATTACATCGGTATTTTTTGGGGTTTGGCCATTCTGCTTTTATGCGGTTTGCCTGGTTCTGATTTCCCGGATTTGTCGTTTTGGCGCGGTGTAACTTTCGACAAGTTTGCGCATATGCTGTTTTACGCAGTATTTGTGGTGCTCTTGGCCATTGGTGAAGTCAAACATCGAAGATTTAGCGCCAATCGATCAAGATCGCTCAAAGTAGGCTTTGTTTTGGGGGGGATTTATGGCGTGCTGATTGAATTGATGCAGGCGTGGGTTTTCACCGGACGATCATACGATATTTCTGATATCATGGCCAATACTATAGGTTGTTTAATCGGCGTTATATTTTTCAAAGTTAACTTTAATGAATGTCTAAAAACCCAAAGATGGTAGATGACATTTACCTTTTACAATTTGATGATATAAAAGAAGAATTTAAGCATTAATTTTGACGCAAACCATTCGATTATGGAAATTAAAAAAAGTGAAAAAGCGGATATTTCGAAAATGAGGTTCTCATTTTTCGAGATTGGTATGATTGCTTCCTTGTCGCTTGTATTGTATGCATTTAGCTATACTCAGTACGAAAAAGAAGCGAGTAATTTGGGTTCTATGGTGTATGAAGAAGAAATGGAGGTAATGGAAAACACCGTTCAAAAACAACAACCACCTCCGCCACCCCCTCCACCGGAATTGAAAATTGTTGAAGACGACGTTAAAATTGACGAGGAGCAACCGGAAGTGGAAACAACAGAAACAGAACAAACAGAAGCCATTAAACCGACCATAGAAATTCCGACTGAAACAGTGGAGGAAACCAACGAAGTTTTTGAATTTCACGAGGTATCTGAAATGGCTGGATTTAAAGGTGGAGATGCAGAAATGTATAAATTTATTGGAGAAAATCTGAGCTACCCTCCCATGGCCTTCGAAAACGAAATTGAAGGAAAGGTGATTGTACAATTTGTGGTAATGCCCGATGGATCGCTCAAAGACATTGAAATTTTGGGTACCAAGAAATTGGGTTGGGGTTGTGAAGAAGCGGCCATGGCAGTTGTGAAGAAAATGAGTGGATTGTGGACTCCGGCCAAACAAAGAGATAAAAAGGTTCCAGTGCGTTTCAGATTGCCAATCAAATTTGAAATCAGCGGATAACTTTCAAGTAAATCATATTGAAACCGTCATTCTATCAAAATGACGGTTTTTTTATGTCCAAAATTTTTAGAAAGTACCAAGTGAATCCTTTCAAAATTGTAGCTACTTGCGCATCCGATAGCAGACCTCAAATCTGCTCAATTCAAATGGTCCGGGTTTAGAATTCCTGAAAAGTCCCATGGTGTTTCAGGGTCCATTTGGAGAAATCCATCCTTTACAAATAGAGGTCCTGGAATGTTGTTTTTATAAAGCGTCCCTGTTCCAAGGCCTTGATAACCACCTTGAGCGTAGATGGAAGCAAATTGTGCAATGCCGTTTAGTCCAATATTGGTTTCTAATGCTGAAGTAATCCAAAATCCAACATTGAGTAAATTGGCCTCCTGTATCCAACATAAACATTGGGCGTATCCGCCATGCAACGAAGGTTTTAAAACAATAAATTCAGGTTTGATATCTTTTAAAAGGGTTCGTAAATCTGATTTCTGTTGAACATCGATTAATTCTTCATCCAACGCGATAGGAATAATTCTTTGCGCTACCAAACGGGCCATTTCTTCCCTTTGACCCTGACGGATGGGTTGTTCGATGGATTGAATTCCGAATTTCCTTAATTCTCGCAGTTGCTCCTTTGCTTCTATTGGATGAAAAGCACCGTTTGCATCGAGACGCAACAAAATATTTCGTGCATCATGTTTCTTTCTGAACGTTTCGAGAATTCGGCATTCAGCATCAAAATCCAATGCTCCCACCTTAAATTTAATGCAATCAAATCCTTCTGCAACGAGTTTGAATGCCTGTTGAATCATGCTCTCCTCATCATCCATCCATACCAGACCGTTAATCGCCAATGGGAATTGTTTTGGGGAATTTTGAAAAATGACTTGATTTGAGCCATTTTGCAGGTCATTTAAAGCAGTCTCTATGCCAAAGGTTATGGATGGATACAAAAAGGCCATTGAGTCGTCTATATGGCCCTCTAGTGTGAATTCAGAGAGTTTTTGACGTAGAATGGCATCGTAATTCGGCAAGTCATCCTTGCTCAGTAAATGTAAAGGTGCGGCTTCACCCCATCCAACCTTTGATTCTTTTCCTTCTTCCCAAAGACGGATAAAATGAATATCGCGATGTTCAAATGTATTTCGTGAAGTTTTGGCCGGTTTTTTAAAAATGGCTTGATAAGGAATGATATCGAAACCCAATCTCATATGAATATAAACCCTAGCAATGAAGCCAGAAGAAAAGTGAGGCTTAGGTTACGCAATTGGTCGTTGAAGGATTTTCTGTTTCCTATTTGAGCCTTGTACATTCCATTCAAATGTAAAATTATGAGTAATCCTAAAATAGATTGAAGGATTCCCGCCAAAGCAGCATAATTGAAATTAAATCCAATCCAGAGCCCCCATGCAGAAAGGAGTAATGCGTAATGATACCTGCGGGCATTTTTGTCTCCCAGCAACATGGCGAGACTCCTTTTACCTGCCGCCTTATCTGTATCAATGTCGCGAATATTGTTTACATTCAATACCCCTGCCGATACAAAACCGGATACCAGCGACGGCAATATCACAAGACTGTGGATGGTTCCTGTATATAAATAAAAGCTTCCGGCAACCGCCACGGGGCCAAAAAATATCAAGACACTCAGATCTCCTAGCGCATAATATCCGTAGGGTTTCTTCCCCATGGTGTAAAAGATGGCACCCAGTATGCAGAAAAGGCCCAAAACGAACATTGGCCAAAACGAAATGTCAGATTTGTTTTGGGCCATCATGAGCAGTCCAATACCACTGATTAGAACCAAAACCACATTGATGATTAAATAAATCTTCATTCTTCGCATAGAAATCATCCCTCCGGAGAGGGCTCGGTCAGTTCGGTCTTTACCATCTATACCATTCACATAATCTCCGTAATCATTTGCGAGGTTGGATAGAATTTGTAAAAGAAATGCAGTAGATAAACTCAAAATCAGAATACTGATATCGAAGGCGTTTTCTGATTTGGCTACGGTTGCCCCCATCAGCATGGCTCCGGCCGCAAGGGGTAGTGTTTTAAGCCTGATGGCCTGAATCAACGGAGCTATCATGTCACAAGTTTCCGGTTCGACCTCCATCAACAACGATGTTGGTGCCTGTTATATAGGCTGCTTGATCAGATGCAAGAAATACTGCGGCATAGGCAGGTTCCTCCGGTTTGCCAAATCGACCGGCCGGTATTTCATGGAGCATTTCTTTTTCAATTTCTTCCTGAGCCACCTGATGTTGTGTGCTTTTGCCGGTGATGATGTTTTTGAGTCGTTCGGTTTCCGTGGCGCCGGGAAGAATATTGTTTACTGTTATTCCGTACGCTGCTGTTTCTCCGGCCAATGTTTTCGACCAATTGGCAACAGCCCCTCTAATGGTATTGGAAACACCCAAACCTTTAAGGGGTATTTTAACGGATGTACTGATAATGTTGATGATCCTGCCAAATCGTCTTGATTTCATTCCCGGCAAAAAGTGCTGAACAAGGGTATGATTGGCCAGCAAATGTTGACGAAAGGCGGTTTCGAAAGCGTATAAATGTGCATCAGCGATGGCTCCTCCTGGAGGGCCTCCTGTGTTATTGACCAAAATATCTACCGAGTAGGCTTCCGCAATTTGTTTCGCAACCGTTTGAAGAGCGTCTGTGTCATTAAAATCAGCTTGAAAGCAAACATGATCAAGGTCGTTCATCTGTTTGATTTCAGCAAGGGTTTGCTGCAGTTTTTCCGCATTTCTTGCTACGAGCACTATTTTGGCTCCGGCGGTGGCCATCTGCATGGCAATCGCTTTGCCGATTCCTTGAGTACTGCCGCAAACTAATGCGGTTTTCCCTGTGAGGTCAATGTTCATTGGATGACCCCAAGTTTTTTTCCAACTTTCGTAAATGCTTCAATGGCTTTATCGAGGTGATGTCGGTCATGAGCAGCAGATATTTGAACTCTGATGCGCGCCTGACCTTTGGGTACAACCGGGAAATAGAATCCAATGACGTAAATGCCTTCTTCGAGTAGAGCGGCCGCCATATCCTGAGATAAACGGGCATCGTAGAGCATAATCGGAACAATGGGATGGGTTCCGGGCTTGATGTCAAATCCTACTGCCGTTATTTTTTCTCTGAAGTAAGCAGTATTTTCATGCAGCTTATCTCTCAATGCGGTGGTCTCACTCAACATATCAATCACGGCAATGGATGCACCGGTGATGGAAGGAGCCAATGTATTGCTGAATAAATAAGGTCGTGATCTTTGTCTGAGCAATTCTATGATTTCCTTCTTGCCCGAAGTAAAACCTCCGGAAGCACCACCCAGGGCTTTACCTAACGTGCCGGTGATGATGTCAATTTTACCCATAACCCCACAATGCTCGTGCGTTCCTCTGCCGGTTTTGCCCATGAATCCGCTTGCATGACATTCATCAATCATGATGAGGGCATTGTATTTTTCTGCCAGGGCGTTTATCTTGTCAAGTTGGGCAATGGTTCCATCCATAGAAAACACACCATCCGTAACAATAATTCGGTTGCGTTTAGAGGCAGTCTCTTGAAGTTTTTGTTCAAGATCGGCCATATCGTTGTGATTATACCGATGTCTTTCCGCTTTGCACAGTCTAACACCATCTATAATTGAAGCATGGTTTAACGCATCACTGATGATCGCATCTTCCTCATTAAATAATGGTTCAAACACTCCTCCATTCGCATCAAAGGCTGCCGCATACAATATGGTGTCTTCAGTCCCTAAAAAGTCGGAGATCTTTTTTTCGAGTATTTTGTGGATATCCTGGGTTCCACAAATAAACCGAACAGACGACATCCCAAAGCCATGGGTATCAATGGCGTGCTTTGCGGCTGAAATTACTTTGGGATGGGATGACAATCCGAGATAATTATTGGCACAAAAGTTAATGACTTCGGCGCCATCTTCCAATCGAATGTCTGCGCCTTGTGGTGAAGTGATGATTCTTTCGTTTTTATACAATCCGGCTGACTTTATGTCTGCCAATTCTTTTTCCAAAATGGGTTTTAAGGTGTTGTACATGTTGCTTATGGATAGATTTGGCAAAATTAATCGAAAAAACCGTCGGTTTGAACCCTGATTACTACATCCGTGTATGATTTGAAAATCTATTGAGTGGCGCATTTGTTAAATTTCTGCCAAAAGGGCTGTAACCCGGCTTTGGCATCAACATTGAAAGTTTAGATGTAATTTTGAAATCTTTATTGATCAACATGTCAGAAAACCAATCCAATCAGGACAAAAAATCCAAGATTATTTTTAAGAAGGATCCACAGGATAAGAAGAATGAGGCAGGCGGGGATGAGTCTCCACTCAAGAAAAAAGTAGAACCACCGCGCTTCAATTTTTATTGGATATATATTTTAGTAGCAGCCATATTCCTTGGCATGATGTTTTTCTCGAGTGAACCCGGAAAAAGCATCAGCATGAAGGAATTGCTTGAAATGGTGCGCAACGGTGATGTAAAACGCATTGTTGTGGTTAACCGTGAAAGGGCCCAAATCTATCTTACAGAAGATGCCCTTACGAAGGAAGATCACAAAAAGAATGTAAAAGAAAAGGGATTGCTGGCCGCCAATGACGGTCCGGTGTATTTCTTGAGTGATATTGGTGATTTTGATCGTTTTGATCAGAAGGTTAGCGAAGCCCAGGAAGATGTATCCGTTGATAACAAGGTTATTGTAGATACCATTCGGGAGAAGAATTATGATGGAATTATCAATTGGATATTTCTTATAGCACTGTTCGCCGGATTTTGGTTTTTAATTCTGAGAAGAATGGGCGGCGGCGGTGGCGGCGGTGCCGGTCAAATATTTAATATCGGAAAATCTAAAGCGCAACTTTTTGAAAAAGACACCCGGGTGAGTGTTACTTTCAAGGATGTAGCCGGATTGGACGAAGCCAAAGTTGAAATCATGGAAATTGTGGATTTTCTAAAAAATCCAAAGAAATACTCTGATTTGGGTGGTAAAATTCCAAAAGGAGCCTTGCTTGTCGGCCCTCCGGGAACGGGTAAAACATTGCTCGCAAAGGCGGTAGCCGGAGAAGCGGGTGTTCCGTTTTTCTCACTATCAGGATCTGATTTCGTTGAAATGTTTGTGGGTGTGGGTGCGAGTCGTGTTAGAGATTTGTTCAGACAGGCCAAAGAAAAGGCACCATGCATTATTTTTATTGATGAAATTGATGCGGTAGGAAGAGCAAGGGGTAAATCGATGATGCAAGGCGCCAATGACGAGCGTGAAAGCACACTGAATCAATTGCTTACCGAGATGGATGGTTTCCAAACAGATAAAGGGGTCATCATCCTTGCTGCAACCAATCGTCCGGATATTTTGGATCCGGCTTTATTAAGACCGGGCCGTTTCGACCGTCAAATATCTATTGATAAACCTGATTTGGTGGGTAGAGAAGAGATTTTTAGGGTTCATTTGAAGCCAATCAAAATTGATGAGGAGGATGTGGATGCTAGAAAATTGTCGACTCAAACTCCGGGTTTTGCCGGTGCTGAAATTGCCAATGTTTGTAATGAAGCGGCTTTGATTGCTGCCCGCAGAGGCAAGGCAAAGGTAGATATGCAGGATTTTCAGGACGCCATTGATAGGGTGATTGGAGGTCTTGAAAAGAGGAATAAACTCATTTCACCTGAAGAAAAGAAAATCGTAGCGTACCACGAAGCGGGTCACGCGGTGGTTGGATGGTTTTTGGAGCATGCTGATCCCTTGGTAAAGGTATCAATTGTCCCAAGAGGGGTGGCGGCACTCGGCTATGCGCAGTACCTTCCCAAAGAACAATTTCTATACAGAACAGAGCAGTTGATGGATGCCATGTGCATGACCTTAGGCGGCAGAGCTGCTGAAGATGTGATTTTCGGTAAAATCAGCACCGGTGCTCAAAATGATTTGGAGCGTATCACCAAAATGGCCTACGCCATGGTGACAATTTATGGAATGAATCACAAAGTAGGAAACGTTTCATTTAACGATCCTCAAAATGAATATGCGTTTGGGAAGCCATATAGCGAGCATACAGCTACTTTGATTGATGAGGAGGTGCGTAACTTGATTGCGGAGGCTTATCGTCGTACCCGTGCCTTGTTAGAGGAAAAACGCACATCTGTTGAAATTCTGGCGAAAGAACTTTTGGCGAAAGAGATTCTGTTTCAATCTGATTTGGAAAGACTGATTGGAAAACGCCCTTTTGAACATAAAACGACCTATGAAGAGTTTATGGACAGAAAGCCTGCTGAAGAAATTGCGACCGAAGAACAACCGGATCAAAATTTAACGGCAGATCTCCATGAACCTGAAACTAAGACCATCGAATCTGATGAGGTTGTGCCAACGGATTCAACTAAACCTGAAGATCATCCACCCACTCCATAAAGTCTTCAATAAACTTTTTTGTTTTCATGGGTTCTTCGATCTGGCTAATATGACCGGAGTTTTCGAGTACGAATAATAATCCCCTTTTACAGAGAGCAATTTCGCTTAAAGATACCTCTGTCGGCACATGGCGGTCATAACGACCTGATATTATCATAATGGGTAAATCAGTACTTTTGAGCCACTCACAACTGTCACTGCGGTTTTTCATAGCCAAAAGTGTAGCTTGAACGGCGTCTGTGTTGTTTTGAGAAACGAGATTTTTGGCCTGATTGATAAAAGCCTTGTTGGTGGTATTCTTTTCTGCAAATAATCCTTCGATGAACATATTCAGAAATGAATCTAAAGGATGGTCATTCAGAAAGGAAATAGTTTTATCTCTGTTTTGCTTCTTTTCATCACTATCGGCATGAAAGGTCGAATGTACCATCCCCAAACCTTTTGCTTTGACAGTGCCTGATTTAATCATTTCAGCCGCGAGATAACCTCCCATAGAATGTCCAAGAAGGATGGGATTCGTAATTTGAAGGTGTTGAAATAGTCCTTCCACATATTGCCCCATTTCTGAAAGACTATGGCAAGTAATAGTGGACGAATGTCCAAAGCCCGGTAGATCTAAAAGCAAAACACGGTGGTGCTCAAGGTTTGGCAATACCGACTCCCATAAAGTCATGTTTTCACAAAATCCATGAAAAAAGACGATCCACGCACCTTGATTACCGAATTGTCGGTAATGAATTCCTTCGTATGATGAATGTAAAGGCATAAAAAAACAGCCCGAAGGCTGTTTTCATAGAAATTAAAAGTATTTGTACCTGTAGTCCTTGATATTGGCTCCTGCTTTCAGGGCTTCTAAAATCTGACCTTCTGCACGTGATTTGTATTCTTCCAGCATGGCACGTTGTCTTCCTTCCGGCTTCTCTACAACGGGTGGGGCCACTTGACCATTTACCATCAACACATATACTCCTTGCTCGCCATCAATCACATTTGACATTTTCTTCTCCGGTAATGCAAACATATAACCAAGCAGTTTTGCATCGTTACCGGCAAATGGAATGTAGGTAGAAGCAAAAGTCTGATTCGGTATATCCTGAACATTGGTATTCATGGCTTTCGCCAGAGCATCCATGTTTTTTGCAGATTTTAGCGCTTTTTCAAATTTTTCTGTGATCAATTCAGCCTTTTTAGTGCGAATTACCTCCGCAGTCAGCGCTTCACGAACATCATCAATCGATGGAACCCCTTCTTTACGCTTGGTACGGCACTTGGCTACCAAATATTTTCCATCTACTTCAAGTACTTCAGAAACAGTACCTTTCTTCGTTTCAGGGCTGTAGATCCAACGAATGATTGGAGTGGCGTTTTTAATACCGGGAACGTTTTTGTCTTTTTCAGTGATCTTGTCTGCAACTCTCATAGAATAGCCTTTTTTATTGCAGATTTTTTCAAAGTCATCGTTATTGTTGGCTTCTGATGCCAATTCGCCCGCTAGCCTGTAAGCTTCTTTATCGGTCTCATTACCGGCTTGAATGGTGCGGTCTAATACCGCTACTTTGATGGTCTTTTTAGATTTTCCACCGGTTACTTTTACGATGTGCACGCCGCTGGCATCGGCAGACACATACATGTCACCCTGA
>JBIIVF010000071.1:0-12259 GCA_044339595.1 Bacteroidia bacterium | reverse complement strand
TAATTGGTTGCACCTTCTCTGATCCACCCCAAGTCACCTTTCGCTGCGCCGGTTGCGTCGAAGTTTTTAGAGGCTTCGTCCTCAAAAATTTTAGCACCACTTTTAATTTCTGCCATTAAAGTATTTGCTCTGCCAATGGCTCCTATAGTATCAGCAGCAGTATTTCCTAATACAGGCACCATGATATGGCTTGCCTGCATAGAAAACAATGAGTCGTAAGAGATGGCAGATACTTTGTACAATGCCCATCTTCCGTTATTGTAAATCGGTCCGATGACAGTTCCGCTATCAGAATTGAATAAGATGCCATCTACTTCAGCAGGAAAACTTCCTCTGTTTTTGAAAGTATTGTCGAAGAAAGATTCGCTGCCCATGATTTCTACGAACGAAGAATCATTGGTGGCCTTTTTGAATTTCTCCAGGCTGCTTTCAGCCCATTTTTTTACATCCACGCTGTCTTTCACAGAAGGTACTACATTGAATAATACAAAGTCGATGTCAGCACTTGCGTCTTGTTTGTATTTGTCTTTGTTCTTTTTCAGGTAAGCTTTAAGATCACTGTCGTCGTATTTTACGGCACTATCAGAAATGTTTGTGTAGGGTACGCCAACCATAGATGCCCCGATAGGATTGTTGTTCTCAGCTAACAAAACATCAGCATCCAACACATTCACATAGAGTGCATTTCGGAGTAATGCGGCATATTTCTTGCCAATTTCTTCATCTTTGATCGGTGTTTCAAAGAAGGTAAGCCATTTGTATTTCAGCTCTTCATCGGCTTCAATGTCTTCTTGAATAAATTTGATAAATCTATTTTTGTCGAACACCTGAGTTTGTTGGTCAGCAAATGCTTGCTTCACCCTTGGATGGGTGTTTTCTCCAACCGTGATGTCAGCAAATTCACGTCCGGAAATGGATAAGCCGAGTTTTTCATGTTCGCGCTTAATAATTTTTTCTTGAATCAATTCATTCCAAGATTGCTCACGGTAAGCTTCTCTCATTTCTTCGTTCAACTCAATGTCAGGGTTGTTGATTTTGAGATTGTTAACCATTGCTTCGTAACGGTTATTCAAATCGGTATAATCGATTTTTTCACCACGTATCTCCGCAACTGTATTGTCATTCCCCCCGAAAAGGGAGCTTCTTGTGCTGATCAAATCTGTCAACACGAACGAAATCATCGCAATACCGATAATAAGTAACAGGCAACCTGTTTGTTTTTGTATTTTTTGTATTACAGCCATCTTAAAAAAATGAAGACCGCAAATTAAGGGGATTTGATGTTAATTATCAAAGTTTATCCCCTCATTGTTTTATGTTTAATCGGAAACCGAGCCTTTAAACGGAAAGAAAGTCATTTTTTAGGGATAATCACTCCGGATTGCTCTCTAATGGAACTTTCCGGTTGAGATAAGTCGAGATAGATGGATCTGAAAATACGTGAATTAATTTTGATGATCAATTCATCCTTTTTTTCTTTTGGATGATCAAAATGAATCGTTTTTTTAATTGGGAAAATCCAAAGTCTTTTGCCTTTGATGATTACTTCGCCCCGAATCCCTGATTGATATTGTATGATCAATAGTTTATCTGCGTAATTGAACTTGATTTCTTTTTTGTCGGAGGAATGCGGTTTTAGCTGAGCAGCAGAAAGGGTGCTAGAGAACAGTTGGAGCGCTTCGAAATGAGCGGTCCAGCTTGAAACGACCGTATTATTATGTGCATCGATGGAAATATAATCGCCAAAGAATTTTGATTTTCCGGGAGCATGAAAGTTTTGAGGGGTCAATCTGTAATTATAAACCGATGTATCGTTACCCCAAGCCAAGGTTAGATTGAGCTCTTTCGGGCCGAATCCATATCGTTGATCATAATATAGGGCATACCATTGTCCGCTGGTTTGATCGATGGTGAAATGTCCCATGAACTGGTCCCTGCCATTTGATTCTGCATCCGTATTCAATCGCATGGGTTCGGTCCAGGTAGTACCTTGGTTATCACTCCACATAAGCCATTCATCGGCATCTCCCAATCTTTTATCACCAAAGAAGACATACAATCGGCCGCGATTCTGACCTTGACTCTTATCGCACACAATAAATGGGAATCCATTGGCACGATAAATTTCCTGGATGTCCATTTCCCAACCTTCGATTTGTTGAGCAATGACTTGGTCTTTCCCCCAGGTTTTGCCGCCATCCTTTGATTTGTCGAACCAGATTTTACCAAAGGCACTCCAAACCATACACAAGGTGCCATCGGGCAAGGATGCAGTGGTTGCCCCTTCGGTGCTGTTGTCGTCATCTAAACAACCTCCACTTATATCTGAAACTTTCACCGCATTGGAGAAACGATCCCCACCATCATCGCTCCATGCGATTTTTACGTTTGAATGATGATTCGGGTCTGGGCTTTTATATCGATCGAATTCGGTCCAACTTACATATACGCGATCTTTAAACGGTGATGTCGGCCATTCATCCAAATTCAGCCAAGGTTTGTCTTGCATTTTAGTCGGATGAAACCCAATGGCGGCACCATTTGAAAATGTTTTACCCGCATCTGTGCTATATTGAACCACAATTTTATCGAACCACTCAGGCCATTTTTTTTCAGGATTTTTAGCTAAGTGGGCGTAATAAATCTTTCCACTTTTGCTGCTCACCAATACCGGATCGCCATAAACGCCATGCACGCTTTTGGCGTCGTATTGGCTCCATGTTTTTCCGGTGTCGCCGGAAATATAGATTTGATTAATATTGCTTCCGGCTATGAGATTCGCCGGATTGGCTCGATCAATACACAGCGATATTTCATTCGGGTTTTGCGTTCCATCATCCATTCTGACGGGTGTTTGTGCCCATAAAAAAGATGAAAAAATTAATGGAACACCTAGGATCAAATAGGCTTTCAAAATGGTTTATCGGTTAAACAAAATTCTATGCCCTTTGGAGTCATCCACAAATTTGCCATTTTGCCAAACGAGGTTTCCTGACACAATGGTGCTGTGAATGCTGCTCGAGAAAGATCTGTCTTCAAAGGGGCTCCACCCGCATTTATATAAGATGTTTTCAGTACTCACCTGATACGGTTTATTCGGATCTACCAATACCAGGTCAGCCCAATAGCCTTCCCGGATGAAACCTCTGTCCTTAATTTGAAAACATATGGCCGGCGCATGACACATTTTGTGCACCATTCTTTCGAGGCTAATGCGTCCGTTTTTAACATGATCTATCATCAATTGAAGTCCGTGTTGAACCAGGGGTAAACCTGCAGGGGCCTTCAAATAAATTTGAGATTTCTCATCCAGGGTATGTGGGGCATGGTCTGTGGCGATGATGTCTAGATGATCGTCGTTCAAGGCATTCCAAAGCGCCTTCTGATCGTCAGGAGATTTGATGGCCGGATTGCACTTGATTTTGTTGCCCAACGATGCGTAATCGCCTGAATCAAAACTCAAATGATGCACACATACCTCTGAAGTAATCCTTTTCTTTTCCAATGGTATTTTGTTGTCGAAAAGCCAGGTTTCTTTTTCCGTAGAGATATGAAGTATATGAAGTCGGGTGTTATACTTTTTCGCCAGCTCAATGGCCATGTGTGATGACTTATAACAGGCTTCTACATCTCGGATGATAGGGTGAAAGGATGCATCGAGTGAATCGCCATATTTTTCAAGATAAACCTGCTGATTGTTTCGAACGGTCTCTTCATCTTCACAATGGGTCGCGATAAGCAGCTCACAATCTCTGAACAAAGTGCTGAGGGTGTTTTCATCGTCCACCAGCATGTTGCCGGTAGATGAACCCATAAATATTTTGACACCACAGACATTCAAAGGATTGGTTTTGAGCACTTCGGCTGCATTCTCATTGCTTACGCCCATGAAAAAGGAGTAATTGGCTGGTGAAACCACGGCAGCCCTTTGATACTTTTCTTCCAACAATGTTTGGGTGAGCGCAGGAGGATTGGTATTCGGCATTTCCATGAAAGTAGTCGTGCCGCCGGCTACGGCCGCATGCGATTCAGTCGTAAGGTCAGCTTTATGGGGGAATCCGGGTTCCCTGAAGTGTACTTGATCATCGATTACGCCCGGCATGACCCATAAACCTTTGCAATCAATGACACGATTGGCAGGTAGATGAATTTCTCTATTTCGGCTGATTTGGCTGATTTTTCCTTCAGAAATAAGTATTTCTCCTTCAAACTTCTCACCTTCGTTGATGATGGTGGCATTTTTCAATAAAATTGTATCCATAAACATATCCAATGATTCCCAACAAATTTAATATCCGCGCTTATGGAGTAATCATAAAAGACGAAAAAGTTTTACTCGTGAAGGAGAAACTGCGCAATTTTTCATTTGTAAAGTTCCCAGGTGGAGGGGTAGAAAAGGGGGAAGGTCCATTAGATGCTTTGAAACGCGAAATGATGGAGGAGTTACAAACGACGGTTTCAAATTATCGTCATTTTTACACTACTGAGTTTTTTCAAGTGAGTGCATTCAATCCTGAAGAGCAAATCATTTCAATTTATTATAGCATTGATCTCGATCGGTATCCCGATCATGGTTCTATTCATCTTGAACCGGAGCATCAAATGGAATTTTGCTGGAAATCACTGGAGGCATTGATCGATGAGGATGTTACCTTTCCGATAGATAAACACGTGGTCAGATTAATTTTAGGCCGGAAAAATCTGTAAAGATCACTTTACCCTCACCACCGGGATTAGTTTTAGTTCATCTCCGATATACCAATGATCCAAGACTTTGATGGCGATGAATTTGATTTCAAACTTTTTATTATTTCTGGTACATTTTAAAACCACTTGTGCAAAGGGATGACCGTCCCGATGTACGCCATACTGAATGGTTTTATCAGTGAGTTCCATGTATTTGAGGTTAATTTTATGCCGCTTGGCTTGTATTTGTAATTCTTTAAATTGTTTGTGCAGATTATGCACGAGATATTGTTGTTTGATAAGCACGAACTGATCATTTTGATGGAGGTTCATGGTATCATAAGTGGCTTTAATTTGAGGGTAACTCGGAGTAAATACTTCCAGACTGTCGAATTTGGGTAGTTTCAGGGCGCTGAAAACTGAATCTGCCAACTGTGGAACGGTGTCGCATAGGATGTGGCGCTCATTCATGGCTTTCACTTGATCTCGATAAGCTTGCGCAGAAACATTTCCATAAGCCACCCATAGAAACAGGGTGAAGATGACAATTTTATATTTATTCAAGGAAGTTACGGGCATCGTTTCAAAGGTAGTGAACCAGACTAGATAATATCAAACGGAATAAAAGTGGTATTTATCTGAATTTTATTCAATTGAAAATCAAGTTGTTGAAATTTATATTGACATTTTTGTGAAAATCATTGCAACCATTAAAGGTTAGTGGAGTCTATCCTAATGAGAAGCCGAAATTCTCTCATGATTCGAGAAACTTATTGGTAAGGGTGCCGCGTTTTAACAAATGCGGCATTTTTATTTGTATTTGTCAGCAAATTATCACACCTTCTTCTAAACTCTTTCGTGTCTATCAGATTGGATTAAATTTGTATCCGTTGCAAATGAGGATGATTAGGTTCAGTTCGGTTTTGGTATTGATGGCCATATCTTTTCAAGTATGGGCCGTGCGCGACAGCTTGCCCTCATCCATTAAAAACAGAAAAGTAATTACCGGACAATTTGCGAATCAGAACATCAATGAGATTTTTGAGATTATCAGGGTGATTGGACGTTTCGAAATGGACGCGATGAATGCTTACACTTTGCGGGATGTGCTTGTGCATGAAATGAATGCGTTTGTGATTTACAACCCAAGAGAAGGGCATCTGCTAAATTTTCAAGGAACCGGTCAACGAAATATAAAAATCTTGCTGAATGGAGTGCCTGTTTTGCCGCACAGCATGGATATTCAAGATATAGGGCAGTTTCCTTTAAATAACATTGAACGGATTGAAATTATGGAAGGTCCATCTTCTGTAATGTATGGCACCCGGGCGGTGAGCACTGTGATAAACCTGGTTTCATTTGAATTTCAAGACAAATCATTGCAAGCATTTGCTCGTGGTTCTTTGACCCATGCAGGAGACATGAATGTTGATGGTCGATTAACCACGCGTTTAGGGCCGCACGATTTACAGGTTTTTGGTGGACGTTATTTTTTTGGTGGTTTATCAGGGATCGATTCCGGAAGGGTGATGCAATGGAAACCGAGGAGTCAGCAATTTATTAATCTACAATATAGATATCGCTTCTATCGAGGCTTGGAAGCCTTTGCTATGCTGGATTTATACCGGGAGGATACCCGAGACAAAGGGTATCCGATTAATCAGAGTATTCGCGCTAAAGATCATCGTTATCTAACCAACCGCGGAAGTGTTGGAATGGGCATTTCCGGCAAATTGAGTAAATTTCATAACCTCGATGCCATCATCAGCATGAACACGTATCGTTGGCAAGATAAAGTTCACTTGATTGATTTGAGTAACCTTGAAACTTTTCCTTCAGAAGAAATAGGCAAAAGAGATTCATTCCATTATCGTTACATCTTTTCGAGGGTGGTTATTTCAAGGCAGGGTGCTCAAAAAATAGTGAATTACCAATTGGGCATGGAGTATAATTATCAGGAAGATGCACTCAGTCCTGTAAAACTTGGAATTCGACCGGATCTTACCCAATGGGCACTCTTTGGCGCCATGTCATGGCAACCAACGCCGCAATTCGGATTGAAAGGCGGGTTAAGAAGTATGTACAGCAATCGTTTTAGGGCGCCTATAACCCCGGAATTGAAAATTAAATATGATTTTACCAGGGAGTTTTCTTTGCTGGTAACCTATGCCAATGCTTACCGAGACCCAACTTTTAATGAACTCTTTGCAAATGGGCCACAAAACAATCTGCCCGTAAAAGGCAATTTGAATTTGCGAACGGAAGTATCCAATAATTTTTATACATCACTGCTTTTTAAATCGAACCAAGTTAGATTTTACACGACCTTTTTTGTGGCCAACCGTGCAAATGGGATTGAATTGGTGCCTGTCGAAAATGATGTGTATTCTTTCCAAAATATAGGAAATCTGAGGTATCTCGGAAATCGTATTGCACTTGAAACCGGAAATAAAAATTACTGGCTCAAACTAGGACTTGCCAATACCGGAATTAACTCACTACCCGGACAGGTGGGGAACTATTATTTTTATCAAGAGTTTATAGCGCAGTTTCATCTAAAGATCAGAGATCAAATGACCATTTCTACATTCAATAAATTACAAGGACGACGCGAAGATTTGAGGACTAATAATGATCTTGAAACAGAATATAGCTTGCTTACCGGTTTTATTTTAAGCGATATATCCATGCGATGGGTGAGTTCAAATAAGCGGATCATGTTGCATTCGGGTCTGAAAAATATTTTTAATCAAACAATCGTTCGTGAAACTGTTTATCTGATAGATGAAAACGACCGGGAAATTCTCGACAGGACTACTCCTGCTTCGGTTGATTACGGCCGCAGATTTTTTCTGACTTTTAATTATTTAATCAAATGAATCGCTGGTACATTTGGTTCATATGTTTCCTGCTCTGCGGTTGTTTTGGCAAAGATGAGTTCATTCCACTTACCGATTCGGAACAAATCGAAATCAAAGACAGCTCATTGGGCCCCATGCAAATTTATTACAGCTTAAAGGACCGTAAAGTATTAGCCAAGAATAGTATTTACGCATGGGACTTAGCGTTTGATTGCAGAGAAGGCGAATTCTCTGTTCGAATGAATGGGGCAAAAGGGATGGGTGTTTTTAATACCGGATTAATGGATTTTAATGCAGATTACAGTTTACACCCTTGCATTTTTTCCATCGATCATCCAAATGGGAATCCGAATGAAACAGCCATTGGAAGTTGGGGCGATTTTTCTTTTAAAAATCCTCAGGGTTATGGCCATGTTTATATCATTAACCGCGGATTATTTGAACAAGGACGTGAAATTGGCAAAAAGAAGCTCGTTATAAAAGGGTTTAAAGACAGTGTTTATTATATCCAATTTTCGAATCTGGACGGGACTGAATTTTACTCAAAAAAAATACTCAAAACACCTGGAGCAAGGTATGTTCATTTTACGTTTGAAGAGGGTGGGCAGATCGTCGATATTGAGCCTTCCATGGATTCTTGGGATTTGCTTATCACCCCGTTCACAGATACATTAACACATTTAAAGTATCTTTTTAAAAGTGACGATAAAAACGCGGTCTATGACGGTATCTTAATTAACGCTTTCAGCAGGGAAGTTGGCATAGATTCTTTCAGAAATTTTGAAGAGGTCAATTTCAGGCATTTAGGTGATTATCAATACACTGCCAAAATGAATGTAATTGGCAAGAAATTTTGGTATTGGGATGACGTGTATGACGATTATGCCGTGAGAGAAACACCCACTTATATACTTCGAGATGACCGTGAGCTTTACTATAAATTTAGATTTACCGGTTTTAGACGCAATTCGCAAGGTTATCTAATGATAACATTCGACCTTAAAAACTTGTGAGAAAGCGGTGTCAGTAGTAAGTTTGCCGACGATGAAAAAAGGTAATATTTATTTAAGTATTTTATCATGTGCATTGTTCTTGTCTTTTGGGTGTAAAGTGTCGAATTCGCCATACAGAGCGCCCTTACAATCCAATGAAAAGCATTTAAAAAATATTACGCAACTCACTTTCGGAGGAGATAATGCCGAGGCCTATTTCAGTTTCGACGGAAAAATGCTCGTGTTTCAATCGAACAATAAAGCGTGGAATGTACAATGCGACCAAATATTTGCAATGAATATCGATGCTGCGAAACGCGATACTTTGAGTCCAAAAATGCTGAGCACCGGTTTGGGCCGAACTACTTGCAGTTATTTCATGCCCGGCAACAAACAAATCATTTACGCCAGCACACACTTGGGAGGTAAAGATTGTCCGCCGAATCCGGATATGTCACAGCTGAAAAAGTATTTATGGCCCGTGTACAATACGTTTGATATTTTTCTGGCTGACCTTAAAGGAAATACGACCAAACAACTCACCTTCGAACCGGGGTACGATGCAGAAGCCACTGTTTCGCCTAAGGGAGATAAAATTGTATTTACATCTGACCGAAGCGGAGATTTGGAGCTATATACTATGAATATCGATGGTTCAGGTGTGAAGCAAATAACCTTCGGATTGGGATATGACGGAGGGGCTTTTTTCTCTCCCGATGGAAGTAAACTGGTATTTAGAGCCAGCAGACCACAAAGCGATGATGAGATAACAGAGTACAAAGACTTGTTAAAAAAAGGTTTGGTGGCACCCACCAACATGGAAATTTACACCTGCAATGTGGATGGATCTGATTTGAAGAAAATTACCAGTTTGGGTAAAGCCAATTGGGCACCGTTTTTTCATTCCAACGGACAAAAAATCATTTTTTCATCCAATCATGCGAGCCCAAAGGGATATGATTTTAATTTGTACATGATCAATATCGACGGTACCGGTTTGGAGGCAATCACTTCAGAAAGTAATTTCAATGCGTTTCCGATGTTTTCACCGGATGGAAAGCAATTGGTTTTTAGCAGTAACCGCAACAATGGTGGTACACGCGATACCAACTTGTTTATTGCAGATTGGGTAGATTAAGCCGATCAATACGCAAACTATCCACCTATTTTTACAGAAGTCATCGTTAAAGAACCGGCGATGGGTTTATCGTTGAACAGGGATACTTTATCTTTTTCTTCCTTTAAGGCCAGGGTATATAACAAAGGCAGATAATGTTCAGGCGTTGGAATAGCTAAATCAAACGCCTTCCCCTGTGATTTAAATTGAATCAACGAAGCATGGTCGTTGGTCAATATGAATTGGTTCATTTTCGATCGTGCCTCGAGCGCCCAATCATATCCATATTCTGCATCATTCAGACGATTCCAGGCTACCATTCCTAAATTATGAACCATGTTGCCGCTTCCAATAATCAGCACGCCTTTGTCTCTCAGCGATCTCAATTCTTTGGCAAGGTCATAATGATATTGAGGTGATTGACGATAGTCTATGCTCATTTGAATGACCGGAACATCCGCATTGGGATATAAATGTTTGATAACGGTCCACGCACCATGGTCTAAGCCCCATTTTTCATCTAACCCAACATCAGTTTTTTTGATGATGTCTTTTGTTTTTCTTGCCAGTTCAGGACTGCCCGGTGCAGGATATTGAACATCAAACAGTGCCTTCGGAAATCCACCAAAATCGTGAATGGTAGGTGGTTTTTCCATAGCGGTAACAAAGGTGCCCGCCGTTTCCCAATGGGCTGATATACAAAGGATCGCTTTGGGTTTTGAGATACCCTTGGCAATGTTTCTGAATCCTGTTACAAATTCATTTTCTTCGATGGCGTTCATCGGATTACCATGCCCTAGAAATAATGCAGGCATTTTTTCGGCAGCATCAGATTGATCGAGCCATTTACTTAATTGGTTAATATTCATAGCTTTTGTAAATAAGGGTAAGGCTACAAGCGGTGCCAAAGTGCGAATGAATTGTTTCCTTTTCATGTGGTTACAACTCGAAGATACAACGAATAAATCAAAAAAACAATGTATATACATTTAAAATTCAAATATGAGGTTCGACCGCTTTCAATACATGTGAGAACTTGAAGACTTTAGAGCACGGATGTTAACAATATAGATGGTATGTCAATTTAATCTGTTCGAACTCGGTAGACTTTCCTTTGTTTCATAAATTTTACCCCTTCCATGATAAGCAAGAGGATAATTGCACCGGAAATGGAAGGTATAAAATGAAAATAGCCGGGATTTTCGAAATTGAACAATCCACTGAGTCGTGGAACGAACAGCAGCAGTAGCAATAGACCAATTGCAAAAGTCAAAATAAAAATTAACGAAATGTTTCTTTCAAAAATGACCGAGATAAAGCTGCGGGTTTTTGATAAAGTGGTTAGGATCAGAAATACATTTCCGATTATGAGCGTTGAAAAGGCAATGGCTCTTATTTCACTCGTAGTATGCCCTTCGTGAATGGAAAGGAAATAGACCCCTAAAACTACGGCAAGGAGCAGCAATCCGGCTAAGGCACTTTGAATAATGCTTTTGGATCCAAAAAATCGTTTATTCGGATTTCGGGGTGGACGATTCATGATACCTTTTTCTTCAGATTCTGATTCAAATGCTACTGAACAAACGGGATCTATAATCAATTCCATAAATACGATATGCAGCGGCATCAATAAAATCGGTAAGAAAGGCAAAAAAGAGGGCAATAAAGTGAGGCCTATAATCGGAATATGAATGGCAATAATGTAGGCCATTGCTTTTTGCAAATTGTCATAAATTCTTCTGCCCGAGCGAATGGCAGAAACAATAGAGCTAAAATTATCATCAAGCAGCACAAGAGAGGACGCTTCGCGGGCTACGTCTGTGCCTTTTTTACCCATGGCAACGCCAATATCAGCGGCTTTGAGGGCGGGGGCATCATTCACACCGTCTCCGGTCATAGCTACCACTTCACCATTGAATTGAAGTGCTCGAATGATGCGCAATTTTTGTTCCGGAACGATTCGGGCAAAAATGTTCACACTTGATATTTTTTGCTTGAGTTCTTCATCCGTAATCAGGTTCAATTCCTGACCGGTCAAAAGGTCAAACCCACTTTTCAATCCGGCTTGTTTGGCAATGCTTTTAGCAGTTGCAGGATAATCTCCTGTAATCATGATCACTTTAATGCCCGCTTCATAGCATTCCTGAAGGGCCTTGGGCACTTCAGGTCGGATTGGATCTTCAAATCCAATAAAACCAATGAATTTGAATGTAAATTCATGGATTGATTCAGGTAAAACGTCTGATGAGTGGTGGGCTTCAGCAAGACCAAGCACCCTCAATCCCTTGTCAGCCAGGATTTGCAAGGTGCTTAATAAATTTTCATCATCCATTTTTCCGCACAAAGCCAAAATGGTTTCAGGAGCACCTTTGCAATAGACCTCAAAGGGAGCATTGGATGGTTTAAACACACGGGTGACAGCTAAAATTTTGGCAGAAAACGGGTATTCTCTCTCCAAAATCGGGTCAGGAATTTTGGTCGAATTCATAGTTTGATGATATACCTGAATGGCCTTTTCCATAGGGTCGGCGCTATCTGCGGTAGTAGCGAGATAAGACACCCTGATGACCGGTTCAATTTGGTCTTTGGCATCCATAAATTGA
>JBIIVF010000113.1:0-8076 GCA_044339595.1 Bacteroidia bacterium | reverse complement strand
AAAGTAAAAAAGGATTTTTAAACCATTGGACTTAATCAATCAAATGAAATGAACATGAAAAAAAGCCACATCATTCTGACCTGTATTTTTTTTCTGGCCGTGATGACCCAATCCTGCAAATATGAAGAGGGCCCGGCCCTTTCATTGCGAAGCAAGAATACCCGGGCTGTGAATGCATGGGTTATTGACCAGGTGTTTGAAAACGGCAATGAGAAGACAGAGGAATATAAAAACACGTTTGTCAACTACAAAGCAGAATTGAAGGATGACGATACGTATATCATCCAATACAGGCCTTTTAATATTTCAGATTATACCGAAAAAGGAACCTGGCAATTCAGTGATGATAAGTTGAAAATTGAATTTACCGCGGAGAATCAAAATGAGGGCAATCCATGGAGGATATTGCGCCTCAAAGAACATGAGGCATGGATCGTTCAGCAGATCAATGGGAAGGAAGTAGAGTTGAGATTGAAAGATTGAGGTTGAGGGGTGTTTAGGGTTTAGGGTTTAGAGTTAAAGGTTTAGGGTCTGAGCATGCCTGATTTTGGTTGAATAATAATCGTCTTATAATTTATAATAATCAGATTTATAGGGCCTTATGGCGATTTTGTGGTGATTTGAATTTTCATCCTAATGTCCTTCGAGTCCTTCAAGTCCTTAGAGATAAAAACAGTGCCACCTTATGAAGATTTTTCTAAAAACGAAAATCGTTAACGCACGCTTGCGTTAGGGATAGCAATGGAAAGCCCGCAGTATGGGCCGGTTTTGCGCTTGGCACGAGGACTTGGAATGAATAGCCCGACCCCACAGCAAGCGCTTGGATTTTTGATATAATGAACCCTGTAGATTGCGCTGCTGAGGGGGAACGCCCAAATAGTTTACACCGAAGTGGCCTGTTTCAATAAATTCGCCATCGAAGTTCCTTCTCTTAAAAGCGTGGCCAATTCGCTGATTTTAACCCTTTTCTGTTCCATGCTGTCTCTGAAACGTACGGTTACATCGTCGTTGGTGGCGCTGTCGTGATCGATGGTGATGCAAAATGGGGTGCCGATGGCATCGTGTCTTCTGTAGCGTTTGCCGATGCTGTCTTTGTCTTCGTATTGAACCTGAAATTCGAATTTGAGGTCGTTGAAAATCTTTTCGCCCAATTCAGGGAGTCCGTCTTTTTTTACGAGGGGCAAAATGGCCGCTTTCACGGGGGCAAGGGCGGGGTGAAGCTTCAATACAGAGCGAGTCTCACCTCCTTCGAGGGTTTCTTCGCGGAGGGCATTGCACATTTGCAGTAAAAATAAACGGTCGAGGCCGATGGAAGTTTCAACCACATAAGGGATATAACTTTCATTGAGTTCGGGATCGA
This sequence comes from Bacteroidia bacterium, assembly GCA_044339595.1. Classification (GTDB taxonomy): domain Bacteria; phylum Bacteroidota; class Bacteroidia; order NS11-12g; family UBA9320; genus CAZTGZ01. Next base: position 6,716 of record JBIIVF010000113.1, on the reverse strand, counting down.
AGTAGCGCAGTTTTTTCCCGGAGAATTGTTCGTGTTGCGATAAATCGAAATCGGTGCGGGAGTGAATGCCTTCAACTTCTTTGAATCCGAAAGGGAATTCAAATTCAATATCTACGGCGGCGTTGGCGTAATGGGCAAGCTTCACGTGATCGTGATAGCGATAGGAGGTGGCCGGAGTGCCGAGGGATAAATGCCATTGCATGCGGGTCTTTTTCCAGTAATCATACCATTCCATTTCGGTACCCGGACGAACAAAAAACTGCATTTCCATTTGTTCGAATTCTTTCATGCGCATGATGAACTGGCGCGCCACAATTTCATTTCTAAAAGCTTTACCGGTTTGTGCAATGCCGAATGGAATTTTCATGCGGCCGGTTTTTTGCACATTCAGAAAATTGACAAAGATGCCTTGAGCTGTTTCGGGGCGGAGGTAGAGATCGCCGTCGCCTTCAAGGGCATTCATTTGCGTGCTGTACATGAGGTTAAATTGGCGCACATCGGTCCAGTTTTTGGTGCCGCTCACCGGACAAACAATGCCCAATTCTTCGATGAGATCTTTAATCATGGCGAGGTTGCCGGATTCGAGCCCTTCTTTGAGGGTGGCATCGATATTCAGACTTTTTTCTGTATTGCGCAGCACATTGGGATTGGTTTGCCGAAACATGGTTTCATCGAAACTTTCGCCGAATCGTTTGGCTGCTTTTTCTACTTCCTTATCACTTTTTTGTCTCAGTTTTTCCTGATAATCTTCCAATAGAACATCGGCACGGTATCTTTTTTTACTGTCTTTGTTGTCGATCATGGGATCGTTGAATCCATCGATGTGGCCGCTGGCTTTCCAGGTTTTGGGGTGCATAAATATGGCGGCATCGATGCCTACGATATTTTCGTGCATTTGCACCATGCTTTTCCACCAGTATTCGCGGAGATTCTTTTTCAGTTCAGCACCGTTTTGGCCGTAATCGTAAACGGCACTGAGGCCGTCGTAGATTTCACTCGACGGAAACACAAAACCGTACTCTTTGGCATGGGAAATAACGTTTTTGAAGAATTCTTCAGACATGGATTTTGATTTTGTCGCAAAGCTAACAATTTCAAAACACTCGGTCAGCCTGAAATTTACTTTTCGAGAAAGACGGAGATGCGCGCTTCGGCAACTCCGGTATCCGAAAATACTTTAACCGGATCATCATTGTGAGCCACACTAACGGTTACAATAACCGGTTTACTGCTGTCAGCAATTTGGCTGGCAAAAAGATGCAACGTATCATCGCCCCAGTATTGATGGTCGAGTTGCCAATGAATTCTTGGCACCGGACTCACATCAAATGAATGTTGTTTAGATCTTGAACCGACTTGACTCAAATTGGAACCTTCGGCTTTTAGTGTTACAGCATAACTTTTTATGGGTTTTTCCTCTTCAACACAGCTACTCAATATGGGAAATGAGCTGATTAGCAGGATGAATTGAATGAATAGTCGGGAAAAGGAATAACTGCTTTTAATACGCATGAATGAAGATTTGATTCAGATTGCAATTTAGTCAAATTCACCCTGACGAAAAAAAATACAAATCGTTTTCAATATTCAATTTTTATCCTACCTTTGCAGCCCTTTAGTTAGAATATAATCATGGCAAACCATAAGTCAGCGTTAAAAAGAATCAGAAGCAACAGTATTAAAAGACTGAGAAACCGCTATCAGCATAAAACCACCCGTACGTGGTTGAAGCGTATGCGTCAGTGTGCTACCCGCTCAGAAGGAACCAAGTTATTGAGCGAAACATTCAGTATGCTCGACAAGATGGTTAAGAAAAATATCATCCACAAAAACAAAGCAGCCAACTTGAAAAGCAGTTTGGCAAAGCACCTGAATACTTTGTCGTAATCGGGATATAAACTTTATCGAAAAAAGGGTCAATTCTACGGAATGACCCTTTTTTTTATGTTGAATTTTCGGTTGACGACCGATCTTTGAATAACCCGAAATTCCATACCCCCAAAATTCAACGAACATGAGCTTTCCAATTAAAGCATGGGCAGAAGATGACCGACCCCGCGAAAAATTATTGTTAAAAGGCAGAGAGGCCTTATCGGATGCTGAATTAATTGCCATCTTGCTCGCCACCGGAACCCGTGAGCAATCTGCACTTGACTTGGCCAAGAGTATTATGCAGAATGCCGAAAATGATTTGACATTACTCGCGCGCATGACGGTACGCGATTTGCAGAAAATGAAAGGCATTGGACCGGCCAAGGCCATTACCCTCGCAGCGGCACTCGAATTGGGCAGTCGCAAAAAAGGGGGTGAACTCAAACAGAAAATCATTTCTGTGAGCAGAGACGCCTATGCTTATTTCGGTCCGAAGCTTGAAGACAAAGCCTACGAAGAATTTCATATCCTCCTGCTCAACCGAAACAACCGTGTGATGTCATCTGAGCAGGTGAGCCATGGCGGCATTTCAGGAACTGTAGTGGATCCTAAGCGCGTATTTAAAACGGCCGTGGAACAAGGGGCCTCGGGCATCATTTTGTGTCACAATCACCCTTCCGGAAATTTGAATCCAAGTCAGCAGGATCTGGATATCACGCGCAAGCTTGTGGCAGCAGGTAAATTATTGGAAATCAATGTACTTGATCACATCATTGTTTCCATACAAGGGTATTACAGTTTCGCCGATGAAGGCAAAATGTAAGCTAAGCCCCAATAATCATTGTAGAACAAATACTTGGAGGTATTGCATAAAATTTACATGAATTTTTCTTCGCTTAGGGCTTACCAGCCCTATAACCTGATTTTATGCCGAAGCAATAGCTGTTTAGGTGAATGATAATGAACTATTACAGCTATGCTTTCGGCATAAACAAAGAAAATCAAGAACGAAATCCAACCTCTTTTCTTTTCTGGTCGCACAAACCCAACGCCTCCAAGCCGAAAAAAAAGAGGTTCGCTCATTTCGTTCACACCCGCCCGCAGTTATCGTTTCTATTTCATCATTCTTGTATTGTTTGACTTTTCGTTTAATCCATAAGCGTACTTATAAATATCGGTAAATCAAGTATTTGCGAAATATACATACGTGGGAGTGAAAACAACCAGAAAACCCGTTTGCTCAATAGATCATCTTTAGAACAACTTAAGTCCGGGTAATAAAACCCTCGGATCCAATTTGTTTAAATTCAGTACAAAGGAAATGCGCTTGTGAAAATCGCCCAGATTATTCAAGTCTTGAATACGGGTGACCACTTCAGATTGTGCGAGTGGAACATGTATCTCAAAAATTTCCGGTATCACAATCAGGCTGACCCCGGCTTGCCATAAAAAATTGGCTGTCACAAAATCACCATTATTGTTCAGGTAGCCAATTTTATCGATGTCATTGAAAGAAACCGCATCGGCATAAATTTTCAGAGGCAATTTCCCGGGTAAGGTAGTTACAGCATTCAATGCGAACATAAAACGATTGGCAGATCCCACATTTCCGATGAATTTCTGACGACTCTCTGTATGCAGAATTTGGTTTTCAAACAGTCCTGAACCGGCAGAACGGTCCATCATGCTTTGATCGAACAGGTAATCATATCGCTTGGCAGAACTGCCGGCGGCAAAATTGAATAAACCCGAACTATTCGATGCTTCTTTCAAAAACGCACCTCCAAAAGCATAAAGCGTCAGTCCTTTCTTTTCTTTTTGATAGTTGATCATCTTCTGCGCATTGCCTTGCATGGATATGAAATTTTCCTTTTTACCGGGAACGATTTCGTACATCCCTAATGTGGCAGCGAGATTATATTTTTCCGGGCGAATGGCGGTTTTTCTGGCATATTGATATTCCATTCGAACAAATTGCTGCGGTTTTTCGTAAATGAAAGAACGTCCGGGATTTTTTTCTTTGGCGGCCTGCAGATCGAATTGCGGATTAAAGGCTAGAAATACATAACGCAACATCAGATTGGAAGTGCGGGAACCACGGTAACGGGCGGGGGAATATCTTGCTTTGATAAAAGGTTGAATTTTATTGTAGGAGAACAATTCAAAGTGGTTAAAAGCAAATCGGGCACTGTTGATTCCATATTCTACGAGTTGAAGGTTGTTTTTATAAAAGGGTTTGAAGCGAGAAATCTGGGCATAACCATTTAAATCCTGGGTGGCGGTGGAGTACAAGGGCAAAATCAGAAATTCTGTTTTTGCACCGGGAAATCCGACGTTATGAAGGCCCAATCCCAGCATGCTTTTATTGTAGACATTAAATCCATAGGCAGGCAAGAGACTCAGCCTTTTTTTTGTGCTCAATTCTGTTCCGGTGATGAGTGTTAATTTGAGTGGATCTGCATATTTCAAAGTACGGTCTTTGAAATAGTTGTTGTTTCTATATCCTACCTCTGTGGTCAAAGCGCGCGCATCAATTTGGATCCGATCAAAGTCAGCAAATTGCTCAAGGCTCAACGTTTTGCTGTCTTTAAACCCTTCAATCCACTGGGTTTTTACCACTTGGTCTCCTTGAATAAAATCAACCGGAATCGGTGCTGAAATGTCGCCTTTGTTTAAAAGCGTCAGAGAAACCTGTTTTCCATTGATTTTTACATCGCTCAACGCGTAGTCTATTTTACCAGTAGAGAACATAAGGTCTCTGAAAAACCAGCTTAATTTTTTGCCACTCACACTTTCGAATACCGCCTGCATATCATCCGGTAGCGGATGTCTGAATTTCCAGTCGTCATAATATTCTTTAAAACAAGCATAGAACAAATCATCGCCCAGATAACCCTTTAGATGTTTAAACAGATAAGCCCCTTTACCATACACCATCGTACCATAGTTGATGCCTGTGAGCAATTCAGATGGTTCTCCGGGAGCTTGATCTGACCCTCTTTTTTGTGCATGTCGGGCCAGCGCTTCCATAATGCCATCATTGCTAACCAAGCTGATTATTTTTTCGTTTGGTAATCCGGTGGACTCTTTTTGCTGGTCGATGGTTTCACCTTCAAAAAAGGTGTTTACCGATTCGTCCATCCAGGGGTAGGTGCGTTCATTGTTTCCCAGGATTCCGTAAAACCAGTTGTGACCGACTTCGTGTACAATCACTTCCTCATTCAAATAGTCACATACCGTAATCATGGGATATTCCATACCGCCGCCGGCTTTTAGAGAACCTTCTACCACCGTGCAGAATTTGTATGGATACTCACCCACATTTTTGGAATAATAGAGGAGCGCATCATTGATATATCGGCAATGATTGATCTTTTTTTCGGATGCATAAACAAAAGTTTCTACTACTTTGCCACTTTCGAGGGTCACTTTTCCTCGTTCTATATTGAAAGTTTTGGAGGCAAACCAAGCGAAATCATGTATGTTGTTTTGAAAATAGCTGATGGTTTTTAATTTTTTCGAGGTAGGCGGTGTTTTGATGGGATCGACGGGCTCATTGATTCTATTCCGGATGAATTCCTTCTCACTGTCTTCCTGCAGTTCGCCGGTAGCAGCAACCACAAAATTTTCGGGCACGGTAATTTTAACATCAAATGTTCCGAATTCACTGTAAAATTCGCCTTGATCCAGGTATGGCATGGGATTCCAGCCATTGATATCATATACTGCCGGCTTGGGGTACCATTGGGTGATTTGATAGGCTCCATCCGCATGACCGAGACGACTAAAACTTCCCGGTATTTTTACCCGGAAAGGGGTTTCGATGACCATTGAAGCTTCTGATTCGAGCGGAGCATTCAATCGAATCCACAATACATCTTCCCATTTGTTAAAAATTTCAGCGTCTACTTTTTTCCCGTCAATGGTAAAATTCAGGCTATCCATGTAGCCTTTTTGATTTTTATCTGCGAATAGAAATTTTCCATCACTGTCTTCATTTTTTTGTTGCGCAAAGGCAGTTTGATTGTTTTTATAAGCGTTCGGCCAAACGTGCATATAAATTTCAGTAATGGCATGCGGGGCATTGTTGGTATAAGTCATTTTGATGTGCCCGTTGAGCATTTTATTGGCATCGTCGAGGGTGACGTCAATTTGATAATCAACTTTTTGCTGCCATTCTGCTTGTTTATAGGAAAACGTCGGTTGAGCCTGCACTGCAGAAAGGATGACAGAAAAATAAATCAAAAAGGCGTGTAGTTTGTTCATAGCTTGTGAGCAATTTAAGTGCAATAATAACAGTTCACTTATAGATGATGGTGAGGATTTTTATTAGCTTTGTTAAAACCTGCTAGAAAATGGACGGAGAAGATTTTTCAGGGGAAGATATTAGAGGAGCAGCCGAACAGTTCGGAGAATTGCTCGATCAAGGTACCACATCATACCGTGAGGCAGATGAATTGGATGAATTGATAGAATATTATATCATGGAGGGCCAGTTGAACAGGGCGTCCAAAGCGGCAGAGCTCGGCCTTGAGTGGCATCCGCATTCTGCGCCTTTATTGCAGAGGAAGGCCTACGTACTTCACATTACCGGCCATACATCAGAGGCATTGGAGTTTTTGAAAAGAGCTGAATTATTCGATCCGAGATCCGGAGAGTTGTTTGCGTTAAAAGGCGATTTTCTTTCTCACCTTGAACGATATGAAGAGGCGGTTGAAAATTATGAAAGAGCCCTTGAGTACAGTGAGGAGAAGCCGGAGATTTATATCAGTCTAGCTTATACCTATCTAAGTTGGGACAAGCCTGATCAAGTGGTTTATTACCTTGGTAAAATTCTGGAGCAG
>JBIIVF010000001.1:0-77125 GCA_044339595.1 Bacteroidia bacterium | reverse complement strand
ATAGTTCAGACAGTAAGGGTTGCACAAAGTCAATGAGGGCAATAAAAATCCTGTAAATCTTATAATCCTGAGAATCCTGGTTCAGACAACAACGCAAAGACACTCACTGCAATAAAAATCCTGTAAATCTTTTAATCCCGAAAATCATAGTTCAGACAGTAAGGGTTGCACAAAGTCAATGAGGGCAATAAAAATCCTGTAAATCTTATAATCCTGAGAATCCTGGTTCAGACAACAACGCAAAGCAGTCTTCGCTAACTGCACCTCTTAGCCTCAACCTCAACCTTAACTACCCATTCATACTCACCAAAAACTCCTGATTGTCTTTCGTTCCTTCCATGTATTTGAGCATGGTGTTCAAAGCTTCTTCAGGGTTCATATCGGCGAGGTGATTGCGCAATACCCACATTTTTTGCAAGGTATTTTTATCAAGAAGTAGATCCTCTCTTCGTGTACTGCTGCTCACGATATCGATGGCCGGGAAAATACGTTTGTTGCTCAATTTACGATCGAGCTGCAATTCCATGTTACCGGTACCTTTAAATTCTTCGAAAATCACTTCATCCATTTTTGAACCGGTTTCAGTCAAAGCCGTGGCAATGATGGTCAGGGATCCGCCATTTTCAATATTTCTGGCTGCTCCAAAGAAACGCTTTGGCTTGTGCAATGCATTGGCATCCACACCACCGGACAATATTTTACCGGATGCAGGTTGAACGGTATTGTAGGCTCTGGCCAAACGGGTGATGGAGTCGAGTAGGATCACTACATCATGTCCGCTTTCGGTCAATCTTTTCGCTTTTTCTAATACGATATTGGCCAGTTTTACATGCTTGTCAGCCGGCTCATCGAAGGTAGATGCTACCACTTCAGCCTTTACGCTGCGGGCCATATCCGTTACTTCTTCCGGTCTCTCATCGATCAGGAGGATGATCATATAAACTTCCGGATGATTGGCACTGATGGCGTTGGCAATGTCCTTCAGCAAGTTGGTCTTACCCGTTTTTGGCTGGGCTACAATCAAACCTCTCTGACCCTTTCCAATGGGTGTAATCAGGTCGATGATGCGAGTAGAGTAATTATTGGCTTTATAGACGAGGTTGAATTTTTCTTCAGGAAACAATGGCGTTAAATGCTCGAACGACACGCGATCACGAAGCAATTCGATGTCTTTGCCATTGATTTTTTCAGGTTGTATCAAAGCGAAGTATTTCTCGCCTTCTTTAGGAGGTCTGATGGTTCCCTGAACGGTGTCTCCGGTTTTGAGTCCGAAGCTTTTGATTTGATTCGGGGCTACATACACATCATCCGGAGAAGCCTGGTAGTTGTAATCAGCACTTCTCAAAAATCCGTATCCATCCTGAATGATTTCAAGCACACCCAAGGTAGTAACGACCCCTTCCAGTTCGAGATAATTCATCAAAGAATCGGCTACTTCGCGTCTTCTTTCACGCTCTTCGCGTTCGCGATTGCGTTGTTGGTCTTTTTCCTGAAAATCTTTTGATTCTTTTTCCTGTTGTTCATTGACAACAAACGCGTCTTTCTCTTCTGATTTTATAGCTTCTACAGATTCCGGTTCAACTGAAGGCGTGGCTTCTGAAGTTTTGGGCATCTTGGGCTCCAAGGCCTGTTCAAGCTTCCTTTCTGATGCCAGTTTAATTTGAATTTTTCTTCTTGGCTCCATTGACTCTGCCGTTTTTGAAGGTTCATTTTCAGCTGCATAAGTTTCTGGGGTCGCTTCTTTGCTTACTTTTTCAGCTTTCGGTTTTACCTGTCTTTGACGCGTTTCTTTCTTTTCGGTCTTCTCTAAAGGCAATGGTTGTTTTTGATCGCTTTCGGGCGCAACTTCTTTTTCCTTGGCAGGTTTATCTGCTTTCACCGGGGTTTCGGTTTTTTTCTTTTGAAGAATACGATCGTAAACTTCAGGCATTACCGCCTGTTTTTCAAGGATTTGATAAATGATGTCTTGTTTTTTGAGTCCTTTCAGATTGACCTGAAACTCCTCCGCAACTTCACGAAGGTCATGAACGAGCATTTCGTTCAAGGTAAGAATATCGTACATATATAGCGTTAGAAAATGTTAATTAATTCCTTTTGGAATTGAGATGTGTTTTAAAAGTTGTTGATTGGGTGAATTTCTCCGGGCTGTTGCCCAATTCTTTGCTAAAAGCGATGCAACGATAATGCAATTTTTAATCAATTCAAAAAATTACACCAAAAGTTTTACAGGCTCTTCGATGAGTTCCTTTAAAGTATTGAGAAACTTTGATCCAACTACACCATCTACTACCCGATGGTCGCAGCTCAAGGTTACTTTCATCACTTTCCCGGGGCGCATCTGACCATTTTCGACAATTACGGTCTCTTTTACGGCTCCTACGGCCAAAATGCAGGCATCCGGAGGGTTTATGATGGCGGTGAAGGAATCAATTCCGAACATGCCCAAATTGGAAACGGTAAAGGTGTTGCCTTCCCAATCTGTTGGTTGTAGCTTTTTGTCTTTTGCTTTAGCAGAATATTGTTTTACTTCTTCGCTGATGGCGCTGAGTGATTTTTGGTCAGCATGTTTAACCACCGGCACCAGCAAGCCATCTTCAAGGGCCATGGCAACGCCAACATGAATGTGCTGATAGGTTCTGATTTTGTCATTTAGCCAACTGCTATTCACTTTTGGGTGACGCGTTAAGGCCACGGCAGCGGCTTTTACTACGATGTCATTCATCGAAATCTTTACAGCCGAATAAGTATTCATCGCTTCACGAGCCTCTACCGCTTTATCCATGTTGATTTCCATGGTTAAATAGAAATGAGGTGCACTAAACTTGCTTTCACTAAGTCTTTTTGCGATGGTCTTGCGCATTTGTGACACATTCACATCGGTATATCCTTCTGAAGCACCTGTAAAGGTGGATGGAGCACTTGCAGGTGAGGCAGCCATGTTTTCTATGTCTTTACGAACGATGCGTCCACCATCTCCGGTTCCTTGAATGCCCGAAAGAGAAATGCCTTTTTCTTCTGCGATCTTCTTGGCCAAAGGAGATGCTTTGAGCCTTTGATCTTCTGAAGGAGTGGGCTCAACCGTTGGCAAAACAACCGCTTGAGCGACCGGTTCTGCTTTTTCCGGAGTCGGTTCAACCTCAGCCGGTTTGGCTGCAACAACGTTCTCACCGGAAAGCAAAGATGAAAAATCTTCACCGGGATTACCCACTATGGCAATCACAGAATCTACGGGTATTGCATCCCCTTCTTTAGCGGCTAAATGAAGGATGGTTCCTTTTTCAAAGTTCTCTAGCTCCATGGTGGCTTTGTCGGTTTCAACCTCGGCAATGATATCGCCGGATTTTACCTGATCACCAACTTTTACTAGCCATGAAACAATGACACCTTCTTCCATGGTGTCGCTCATTTTGGGTAATTTTATAATCTGAGCCATGCGTTATTTTTCTGTCCGCAAAATTAGCAGGCTTTCTTGGAATTCAAATAAAACTATAGCCTCTGAATTGGGTCTTAAATGGCGATCACGAGTTAAAATCCTTCTTTTGTTGAAAAAAAAGGCACAACGTTTCGAGAATTATGAAGGAGTTGTCTGAAATTTGAACCGATGTACAATCAATACGAACAGTTTCTGAAGCACGTTTTAGAGAATGGAGCGCCTAAAAATGATCGAACCGGCACCGGTACCATCAGTGTTTTTGGCGGACAACTTCGTTTTAATCTCGAAGATGGATTTCCACTGATTACCACCAAAAAAGTGCACTTAAAAAGCATCATTCATGAATTACTGTGGTTTTTGAAGGGGGATACCAATATCGCTTACCTGCTCGATCACAACGTGCATATTTGGGATGAATGGGCCGATGAAAGCGGTCATCTGGGGCCTGTATACGGAAAGCAATGGCGCAGTTGGGAAGGGGCCAATGGAAAAACGTATGATCAAATCAGCGAAGTGTTGCATTTGTTGAAGACCAATCCTGACAGCCGAAGAATTTTAGTGAATGCGTGGAATGTGGCTGATTTAGATAAAATGGCGCTTATGCCTTGTCATTGCTTGTTTCAATTTTATGTTGCCGACGGAAAATTAAGTTGTCAGCTGTATCAGCGCAGTGCAGACTTGTTTTTGGGAGTACCTTTTAACATTGCATCATATGCCTTGTTAACGCTGATGATTGCACAAGAGTGCGGATTAGAGCCAGGTGAATACGTCCATACTTTTGGTGATGCACACATCTATTCCAATCATTTTGATCAGGTGGCGCTTCAATTGAGCAGAACACCCAATCCTTATCCAACCATGAAATTAAATCCCGAGATAAAATCCATTTTCGATTTCAAATTTGAAGATTTTACCTTGCTGGATTATAACCCACATCCGGCCATAAAAGCACCTGTAGCCGTTTAAAAAAAAGAGGCCGTTTCAAAATGAAACGGCCTCTTTCGTTAATCCTGTTTGTTGATTACTCAGCAGCAGGTGCAGCTTCTTCAGCAGCAGGAGCAGCTTCTTCAGCAGCAGGAGCAGCTTCAGCAGGAGCAGCTTCAGCAGCAGGAGCCTCCTCAGCAGGAGCAGCTTCTTCAGTGGTTGCAGCTTCTTCAGTGGTTTCAGCAGGTTTGTTGCAAGCAACAGCAGCGATTAGGGCAAATCCGCCCAAGATTAAAGTGATTTTTTTCATTTGTTAAAAATTTTAAGTTAGACTCTGAAAGGACAAATGTAGAAATTCCCCATTACAATTTGCGATACCATAAAAAAAATTAGCAGCAACTTTTGAACATTGATTAGAAAATGTACATTTCATTCAACGAGCCAATTACTCTTGAATGAAAATACGCTTAACCCTTTCAGAAATGCCGGTCAAAATTTCGTATGGGATGGTGCCGGTAATCGCAGCAATCGCCTCCAGCGTTGGATCTTCTCCCATCACCACCACTTCATCTCCTTCTTTGCATGGAACTCCGGTGAGATCAATCATGGTCATATCCATACAAACATTACCAACAATGGGTGCTTTTTGACCATGAACCGTAAAATACCCTTTTCCACAACTCAATCTGCGGTCAACCCCGTCTGCATAACCTATCGCCACAACACCAATGTTTCTGTCTATTTCAGCAGGGGATAAAGAGCCATAACCAATGCCTTCACCGGCCGGTACCAATCTGATCTGTGAAATATAACTCACCAATCTTCCTACCACTTGCAACCCCGTATGATGCTCCCCACTTGGATCTATACCATATAATCCGATGCCTAATCTGACCATATTAAAGGCGGCTTCGGGATGATGGAGTATGCCGCCGGTATTGGCTGCATGTCGGATAAAATCATATCCAAGTAGTTTTTTAAGACTCTTACAAACCTTTTCGAATACTTCTATTTGCTGATGCGTGAAATCGGTGCCGCTTTTAGATTCGCTGGAAGCCAAATGGGTGAATACAGATAAAACCCGAATGCCTTTCAAAGTATCAAGCCATTCGGCCAATAATTTGGTGTCTTTTTTATCAAATCCGAGTCGATGCATGCCCGTATCGAATTCTAGATGCACATTCATCGCGGTAACCGATGCTGATTTGAGGGCATGAATCAAATCCTGAAGTATACCAAAACTATATAAAACCGGTTCGAGATGGTACTCTTCCATCAATGAAAATTGCTCTGATTGCGGATTGAGCACCATAATAGGGGTACTGATGCCTGCCTGGCGCAGATGGATGCCTTCATCGGTATAAGCCACAGCCAGATAATCGGCGTGTTTATATTGAAGCATTTTGGCTACCTCATGGGTGCCGCTGCCATATGAATAGGCTTTGACCATGGCCATGATTTTGGTATGCTCTTTCAAACGTGACTTAAAGAAGTTGTAATTTTCTTCAAGTCGGCTCAAGTTGATTTCAAATCGGGTTTCATGCTGACGGCGTTGCAAAATCCTCCCTATTTGTTCGAATCGGAAAGATCGTGCCCCTTTAATCAGAATGCTTTCTTGATGCCACTTCAGGTTAGGAAATGCTTCTAAAAATGAGGGCATGTCTTCGAAAAAATCCTGCTCAGGGGTTTTAAAGACAAACTTCATCTTAAACAAATGCTTCCCTATACCGATGACTCGGTCTATTTTTTTTACAGAAAGCAATCTCGCCACTTTGCGGTACAGTTTGGCAGGACTTAAATCATTCTGTTCCAGATCCGACAAAATCACGGTTTTCTTTGGCTTAATTTGCTGTCTTGATAAGAAATCAATGGCCATTTCCAACGAGCTAAGATCGCTATTGTAATAATCGTGAATCAATTGAGTCTCGCCCATACCTTCGGTTTGATACAACCGCATATCTAAATGGGCCAACTGAGAGGCACTTCGCTTTATTTTTTCATTTGGGATGCCAAGCAACAAAGCCATTAACCAGCATTGCACAGCATTCTCAATGGATGTTGGGTCTTTAAAGGGCAATTCAAGAGTAACCACCTTATGATTGAAGATCGCACTGATTTTTTTGCCATTTCTGCCTTCTTCGATTTGATATATGGCAAGATCAGCCTGACTTTTCATGGACCAATTGACCAGCTGAATCTTATGATTTTTAGCCCAGGATTGAATGGTTTTATCCAGGGAAGCATGGTCCTTACAATAAATGAGTGTTTGGGTTTTTTCAAATAGTTTGAGTTTTTCTTCTATTTTTTGATAGACATCTGTAAAACCACTCGAATGTGCATCTCCTATATTGGTGAAGATGCCATATTTCGGATGCAAGATTTCCTCAATTTTTTTCATTTCACCTTTCTGTGAAATTCCGGCTTCAAAAATGCCATACTGATGTTGCTTTTCGGCAAGCAAAGCCGACATGGGGACACCTATTTGCGAATTGTAACTTTTCGGACTCCTCACCGCATTAAACGTCAAATTCAGCATCTGATACAACCATTCTTTTACGATGGTCTTCCCATTGCTGCCGGTGATGGCAATCACCTGAATTTTGAGGGATTTCAAATGAAATGCTGCCAGTTTTTGAAATGCCTTTAATGTGTCGGATACCTCAATGTAAGTGGCGTCGTGTATATTGGAAGGCATTTTTTCTGAAATCAAAAAGGCCCGAATACCCTGTTGATATGCGTCGGTTATGTAATGATGTCCGTTATAATTTGGACCGGCCAAAGCAATAAAAAGGCAATGGTTCGAAAAGCCTGATTTTCGGGTATCCGTTACAAACCGATCCACCTGATCATCCTGGCTAATTCCATGAATTTTTCCTCCAACTATTTTCGAAATTTCCCTGACGGTGTACATTTACAACAAACCTAACAAAAATCTGATTAGACAGTTCTATCATGGATTTTTTATCCGAAATTTGACAACACTGAAAATTCAATGGATTGGAGAACGGTTGCGGTTTTTAATACGCCTATGGAAGCAAATCTTGCAGGCAATTTATTGGAGTCTTATGAAATTCCATTTTTTATCAAAAGTGAAAACATGGGAGGGCTTTATTTTAATATCATTGGAGGGGTTGAATTGCAAGTGCCGGCAATACACTTTGAAAAGGCGCTGCAAATCCTTGACAGTACTGACTTGGCTTGAGTGAATACAATGAATCAGTGGATTGAGAAAGCAAGGGACTTTTGTTCCTATCAGGAGCGTTGTCATGCCGATTTACGCAGCAGGTGTAAAACATGGGGCATCAATTATGCCGATACAGAGCAGCTCATTGTTAAAATGATTGAAGATGGATATCTCAATGAAGAGCGATTTGCCAAAGCCTATTGCAGAGGTAAATTTCTTTATAATCATTGGGGTAAAAACAAAATCGCTTATCAGCTAAAAATGAAAGGAATCTCCCCGTTTTGTATCAAAAAGGGGATGCTTGAACTAGAGGATTTGTCCTATGAGGAAACCGGTCAAAAGATGTTGGTTCAATACTATTCCGGTCTTAAATCAATGCGCGACTATAATAAGAAGGCAAAATCCGCTAAATTTATGATCGGCAAGGGTTTTGAACCTGAACTCGTATGGAAATGGGTAGAATTGATCTGATTGAGCATCACTTTCGAATCCCATCTCCTGAGCATGAGATTTATTATCCTCCGTTTCAGGTGAATGGCATACGTGTATTCGTTAAAAGGGATGATTTAATCCATCCTCTTGTCAGCGGCAACAAATGGAGAAAAATGCAAGGCTATATAAAAGTTGCATTTGATTCAGGGTACGATACTTTGGTGACTTTTGGCGGGGCCTTTAGCAATCATTTGCTCGCGACAGCGGCAGCGGGTTCTATTTTTGGATTGAAAACCAAAGGAATCATAAAAGGATTGCATGCAGATTTAAACAATCCGGTGCTCACTTTATGTCGTATTTTTGGAATGACCTGTGAAATAGTCTCATCAGAGGAATATAATGATGTAAAAAGAGCTCATTCTCAAGATACCGGGGCTAATTATTGGATTCCTGAAGGTGGATACGGGCATACGGGAGCGTTGGGATGCGAACAACTGATTGAAGAGCTGCAACAATCTTATGATCATCTATTTTGCTCAGTGGGCACTGGAACAACCTTGGCCGGCATTTGTAATGGTTTGATAAAGAAGGGATTAAAAACAGAGATACAAGGTATTTCGGCGCTCAAAGGAGCAGATTCTCTCATGAATGAAATACAAGAATTAACACCGCAAGGAACATTTAATTTGCACCGGAATTATCATCACGGAGGATATGCCAAAGTAAGCCCTGAATTGGTGAAATTTATTGGCGATTTCACTGCCGCAACCGGAATTTTGCTCGACCCGGTCTATACGGGCAAAATGTTCTATGCGTTGTCAGATTTGATTTCAGGAGGTAAAATGCCCGAAGGAAGCCGGATTTTGTGTGTGCACACTGGCGGACTGACGGGTCTTATGAACGAAAGGATGTTGAATAAATTCAGTCAGTAGGATTATTCTATCAAACCCGTTATGATAATTTGATCGGTTCCTTTGTAAGATCCATTATACCTTATGTGCCATTATCAGATTGGCATTACAATATTGATGAAGAAAAAATTTAATAGGGATGTCATTTTGTTTTGTGAATGACGGTTCCTTCAAAAGACAACAAGGCCGGACTTTGATCACTGTTATAAACCACTGAAACGGATTGTGTGAATTGACCGGGTCTCTTTTTTGAATCAAAATGTACTGTAATTTCTCCGGTTTCTCCCGGAGGAATGGGTGTTTGAGGAAATGCCGCCACTGTGCATCCACAAGAAACATTTACCTTATAAATGAGCAAAGGTACTTCACCGCTATTCATGAAACGAAAACTGGTTTGAACGGTTCTCCCTTCTGCAATATTCCCAAAATCATGCGATTCGCGTTCAAAATGAACCTTGGCGGTATTGGGCGGTGAAAGCAAGATGGTGGGTAATGCCTGCGCCGAAGACATTAAGTTTCCAAACAGTAAAGCGGAAAAGAAAACGAAATGCTCGAGTTTCATGGAAGCTGATTCACAATCACCATGCCAAGAGTTAAGTTGAAGTTAACCCAAGTAAGTCTTCAGGATTTTGCTTTTCGATGATTTTCTCAATCTTCTCAACGCTTTTTCCTTGATTTGACGAACGCGCTCACGGGTAAGACCAACTTTTTCAGAAATATCTTCCAAAGTATGAGCCGGTCCGCCATCAAGCCCGTAGTAATATCTCAATACATCGCGTTCTTTTTCAGAAAGGGTACTGATGACACGGTTAATTTCTTTTTGCAACGACTCGTTGATAAGCAAATTGTCCGGATCCGGTTCGTCGTTATTGTCCAATACACCAAGCAACGTATTGTCTTCTCCTTCAGTCAAGGGAGCATCGATACTTAAGTGACGGCCGGATGTTTTAAATGCATTTTCAACTTCAGACGTGGCGATACCCAATACCTCTGCAATTTCTTCAGGTGTTGGTTCGCGTTCGTGCTCTTGTTCAAGTTTGGCGGCTGTGGCCGTAATTCTTCCGATAGAGCCTACTTTATTTAAAGGCAAACGAACAATTCTGCTCTGATCTGCCAATGCTTGAAGGATGCTTTGACGAATCCACCAAACGGCATAAGAAATGAATTTAAATCCGCGTGTTTCGTCAAAACGCTTGGCAGCTTTAATCAACCCGAGATTGCCCTCATTGATAAGGTCTCCCAAGGTTAGCCCTTGATTTTGATACTGCTTTGAAACAGATACCACAAATCGGAGGTTGGCATTAACCAATCTTTCTAATGCAGCCTGATCACCTTCTCTGATTCTGCGTGCGAGTTCAACTTCCTCCTGGGCATCAATCATCGAAACCTTGCTGATTTCGTTTAGATATTTGTCCAAAGATTTGTTCTCGCGATTGGTAAACTGTTTACTGATTTTTAGCTGCCTCATGAATAATAAAAATTGATTTTTGCGATATTGAGTTGAATTTTAAGAATATTCTATTCCTAATTGCCCCTTTTAGACATATAATGTGTCTGCAGGTCACAAGAATTGTTCATTTATTTTTAAGAAACACGCAGTAGATGTATCAATCGGTATAAAAAAATCTGCAGATTTATCCTTCAAAGTTATTATAAACTCCTGATATCCATTATTTTTGGCCTTCTACAGATTGAGTGAAAAACAGGATATCCGACATTACAAAATATTTCCGCGGGCGAAGGGTTATTCTGCCGGTTATCATCGGTTTGATTGTAACTGTCTTTATCATCTTTTGGAATTTTGACCAAAAGGACGCAGACGCCTATCGACGCATCAATTGGACCGTTTACTCATCTATTTGGATAGGCGTTTCTATTTTAATGATGGTCCTGAGGGATGTCGGGTACATGCTGAGATTGAGAGTACTGTCTGAAAAGGAATTAAGTTGGCGTCAGTGTTTTGAAATCTCCATGTTATGGGAATTTTCTTCTGCCATTTCACCAAGTGCCGTGGGTGGAACTGCTGTGGCATTGGTCATCATGGCTCAGGAGAAAATAAAAACAGGCAGAACCACCGCCATTGTCCTTATTACGTCCTTATTGGATGAAATATTTTTCATCACCATGGTACCGATTGTGTTTTTTGTAATAGGCTTTTCAAATGCTTTTCCTGCCATTGAACTCACAGAAAATGCAACAGGCTTATTCAGCACCGGCAATATTAAATTATTCTTTTGGACAGGATACGGAATATTGGCAGCATGGACGGTGTTGTTGTTGTTTTGTTTATTGTTAAAACCAAGCATAACCACTCGATTTATTCTCAAGTTATTTTCATTTCCTGTTTTGCGACGTTGGCGGTGGAGCAGCAGGGAATGGGCCAAAGATCTGCTCATTGCAGCTACCGAGTTTAGAGGGAAAGGATGGAAGTTTTGGCTGAGTGCCTATGGCGCCACATTTCTGAGCTGGACTGCCAGATATTTGATGGTTAATTTTTTGATGCTGGCATTTGGACCCATAGACGACCATTTAATGATTTATGGAAGACAACTCATCATGTGGGTGATTCTTTTGGTGGCGGTAACGCCCGGAGGTAGCGGCGTGGCTGAATTGATTTTTCCTGCATTTCTCGGAAACTTTTTGCCAAGTCATGAAATTGCAGGTGGGGTGGCCTTCTTGTGGAGATTTTTGAGTTATTATCCTTATATCATCATCGGCAGCATCGTTTTGCCCATTTGGTTGAGAAGGATCAGGAAGAGGAGAGAAGAACACGTGGATGTTCTTAAATAGTTAAGATCATAAATTCGTTGTGGGATTATTGGGTATCATCACTTTGAAAGTGGTCCCAACGCCGGTTTCTGATTCAAAGGAAATCTGCCCTCCTAATTTATTTACCGCGTCCTTTAAAATATATAATCCTATTCCCGAGCCTGATTCTTGATTGGTTGCCCGGTAGAACATATCAAAAATATGTTCCTTAGAGGAAGATTTTATACCGATGCCATTGTCAGAAACTTCAAGGATGATTTGTTCGGAATTTGACTTCGCTGAAATTCGAATTTGTTTATTCGCCTCATCCTCTCGTTGATATTTAATCGCGTTGGAAATAAGATTATTAAGGATCACCTTTAAGCGGAATTCATCCGTAACGGTGACTATTTCGAGATCAAATTGTTTTATATAATGGATTTCCGAGGCATTTTGGAAATATTCGAGTGAGTGTACAATTTCTTCCACCATGAAGGCAATATTCACCGGAACCATGCTTTTCTTTCTTTCTTTGTTCTGGTAGTATTCAATGATATTTCTTACAAATACTTCAAGTTTTAGCACACTTTTTTCGATCAAGGGGAGATACATGCTGTCTTTGGGAAACTCAGGATCCATTTTGGCCACATTAATTAATCCAATAACGGAAACCAAAGGCGCCCTTAAATCATGAGAAGCACTGTAAACGAACTTGCTTAATTCTGCATAGGCTTGCTCAAGTTCTTCTTGTTTATGAATGAGTTCTTCGCGGGTATTGTAAAGCTCCACCGCAGAATTCAGGGTAGAGAGTAAATCCTGTTCTACCCAGGGTTTGTTCAGATATCGGTAGACCCCTGCTTTATTAATGGCATCACGAGTGGCTTCTGGATCGGCATAGGCGGTCAATACTATGCGGATAATATTGTGGAACTCCTGCTTTACATCTTCTAAAAATTTTACGCCTGTTTTTCCCGGCATTCGATGGTCTGAAACTACTACACAGATGCCATTCTCTGTTCGCAGAACCTGCATGCCCTCGTCTGCTGATTGAGCAGTATAAACATGGTAAATCCTTCGGAAAGATGCTTTGAATGAAACTAAATTCTGCTCTTCATCATCTACAATCAGTATTTTTGGTTTTATCGCCGTCATGATTGATGTATAGGTATTTCTATCGAGATTTTAGTGCCGGTATTACCATGTTCCTCTGCATAAATCTTTCCACTGTGTTGATCAATGATTCCATATGTAATCGAAAGTCCTAATCCGGTTCCTTTTCCAACCTCCTTGGTCGTAAAAAAGGGTTCAAAAATTTTGTCGACATACAAGGGATCAATCCCTGAACCGTTGTCCGAAATTGAAATTTTAATCATCGAGTCGATTTGCTCAGTCTTTATATAGATGATTCCTTTACTTTCGTCTTCGTAGCAATCGAAAATGGCCTGCATTGCATTGTTTACGACATTCATAATGGCTTGATTCAATTTACCCGCATAGGCTTCAATCGGTAAAATTTCACCATATTGCCGAATAACTTGAATGCGGCCGAGATTGTTTTTTAAGATGGTGAGGGTTGAATCTATGATGGTGTGTATATCGACTGTTTGAAGGGCAATTTCATCGGTTCTTGAGAAAGTCCTCAAACTGCTTACGATTTCTGTGGTCCGGTCTGCCCCTTCTCGTATGCCTTTCATCAGCCGATCGATTTCTTCAATGGTATATTCTAAGTCAATTTCATCTTCAAATTCTTTGGCCGACTTGAATTCAGCAGGGTTTAAAGAACGGGCTTTTTCTTGATAAATATTCAATAATTCAATGATGTCTTTAATGTCGTTTTTAAGCGGTTCGATATTGGATGAAACAAAGTTAATGGGGTTGTTGATTTCGTGCGCAATACCCGCGGTCAATTGACCGAGTGAGGCTAGTTTTTCTGCAGCAACCAATTGACTTTGCGTTTGCTTGAGGTCCATCAATGTCTGTTCAAGTTCAGCAGTTCTTTCAACTACTTTTTGTTCAAGTACAATATTCTGTTCTCTAATCAACTGCTGATTTTTCTTCATCTCATTCAGCGCCTGTGCTTGTGAAGTCTCCTTCTCTTTCTTTAATATGTTGATTCGATCTGCCAACGCCAAAGAAAGGATCACGGTTTCCATGGCAGAGCCAATGGGCATCATATATCTGGTTAAAAAGGTGAGTGGTAAAAACCCAAAATCTTTCATGATGTACAACACGATGCCGACAATAAAAAGAATCCAGGCAATCAAAAAGAATTTCGCCGGTCTAAAACCGTTTATCATGAGTTTAAAACCCAGAATGATGGCAACAATAGAAAGAACGGTGGCATTCACCGAAATCAAACCATAAGCGGTTGGTACATTGCTTTTGTCAGAAAAAGAGTAAATCAGCGCCAATACGTAAACCACATGGTGGATGTTTAATACTTTGTCTGCTTTTGGAAAAAAGTCTTTGATTTGGTTAAATTTCTTGAAGAATTCGAGGGAGGCAATGCCCACCAAAGAGGTAAATATATTTACTGACTGATAATTGAGCCACTCATTGCCGGCCCAAAGATATTTTGCCGCAACCCCAAAAATGGAAAGCTGAGTGAACAAAACGGTGAGGATATACAATACATAAAGCAGATAGATATTGTCTCTTACAGAGAAGAAAAGAAATAAGTTATAAATAATCATCACCAGCATAATGCCGGTAAACAAACTGAACCACAATTCAAAAATCTGTTCTTTTTTATGCGAGACCTCAGTCTCTTCTAAAACCATTTTGAACCTGAGTTTAAAACTAGATTTGATTTCTAATTTGAAGGAATCAGGATTTACGCCATTGAGAAGTGGAACAATGTAGTGAATGAAGTTTTTGTTTTTTTGTTTCAAACCTTCTCTAAAATAAATCAACTGATATTGGCCATTATTGATTTGATATAATCGAACGGTATCCAACCTGGGCGTTACCAATTTCAAACTCTGCGATGGAAATTGATTGTCGTGAAAAAGATAAAAATCGTTGGCAGATAATCCGTCTGAGACTTCTGCCGTAATTTCTTGATTGGGTGTTAATTGAACGAATTGACTATCCGCATTGATCGCTTCAGATGTAAAAAAAGATAAAATACAGAAAATAAATGCCGGAATTCTAAACACTGGATTAAATCTTTAATTCATAATGAACCCTTACCGGCTCATTTGTCTCAAGTTCGTCGAGTGTAATAATGGGATTGGCTTGCAGAAACATGATTCTCTTGCGGTCTTCTTCACTCGCATCCTTTAGGTTAATCAAATCATCATTCAAATAGACTCTTGCAATAAACTGATCGGTAGGATAATTAAAATCCCCATTTTTACCTAAACCGGTTTCAGATTTAAAGCCCATTCTTAAAATAATGTAACTGGTATATCGCGCCAAAAACGCGATTAGTTTCGTGATTTTTAATTGCACAGCAACAACGATGGCAGCCTTTACAAGCATAACACTAATTCTCTTTCCGGCAACGGATTTAGAATTCCATAAACCACAACCTTCAGCCATTACATCTTTTTGGTGCAACTTGATGTAATCAGAAATTTTAGGATCCATTTGCTTTAAAGCCATCTCACATGGCAGTTCGTAACTATCATCAGCAATTTCGAGACGAACCCCGCCTATATATTCTCCGGTATGAATATCCTCAGCTACCAATACGTAAACCAAAGGGTTGTAAAACCAAGCCTGAGTATTGGTCTTGAAGTGGCTAAAACCATGTTCAATAAGTACCTCTCGGTGTCCCTCGAGAAACTTAATACAACTGGCCTCATCATCAATGGCCCTGAATGCCTTTATCTTTATTTCCGTAATCAACGAAAGATCAGTTTGGGTAATTCAGGTTCCAAGAACAATAAGTAGGATTCAATCGCAATGTCATGTCCATAATGGATTTGCTTGTGTATTCACGCAATATGCTTTTTTTTTTCTTATAATCAACATTTTTAGCCGAGTTTGCTTTCATTTATTTTCGTAAATGATGGGTATAAAAAATAGAGCAAAGTCTTGAGTTTGGATGGTTTTCTGTATTTGGGAAATTTTAGCCTATAATTTGCTTGAAAGGAGGGGCGATTTTTTTGATTATTTAACGATCCGAAGCCCATTAATTCTCAGTTTAGCAGGTTAGGAGGCGGTGACCTTTTGGGCTGGTTTCATAGTTATTTTTTCAATTTAGAATCAACATGTCCATGCAAGTCAAAAAAATCTTAGGTTTGTACTCAGGTATGAAAAACAAGATATTTTTGGGAATTACGCCGGGTGACCCGAACGGGATTGGCATGGAGCTCATTTTAAAATCATTCGACAATCCGCTTATCTTCAATCATTGCCTACCTGTGCTATACGCCAATCCCGAATTGATTCGGCACTATGCCAATTTACTCGGCATGGATCATTTTCAATATAAAGTAATCTCTTCTACAAAGGAATTTGAACCGGGTAAATTAAACCTAAAGAATATTCATGCAGAAGCCTTTGATTTTCAACCGGGAAAACCGGATCAGAAGGCAGGTAACTATGCTTTAAAGGCATTGAATGCAGCCATTGAGGATATCAAGAACGGTGAAATTCATAACCTGTTAACAGGGCCCATTGATAAAAATACTACCTACAGCAAAGAATTTGAATTTGCGGGCCATACTGAGTTTTTAGCCAACACCTTTGAAACGGAAAGGTTTATGATGTTGCTCGTGAGTGAGGATTTAAAAGTTGGTTTAGTTACCGGACATATTCCAATTCAACAAGTAGCGGGCGCATTAAAAACAGAGAAGATTTTAGAAAAGCTGTCCATTTTGAATGAATCTCTAATCCAGGATTTCGGAATTTCAAACCCCAAAATTGCTGTTTTAGGCTTAAATCCTCATTCAGGAGATAATGGAGTTATCGGAAAAGAGGAAATTGAAATCATCATGCCTGCCATAGAAGAGGCTAGAAAAATGGATATTTTGGCCTTGGGTCCTTATCCGGCGGATGGTTTTTTTGGGAATGGACTCTATAAGAAGTTTGATGCAGTACTAGCGATGTATCACGATCAAGGGCTTATCCCATTTAAACAAATGGCTTTTTCTTCGGGCGTTAATTATACAGCAGGATTACCTGCAGTGCGAACTTCACCCGATCACGGGACGGCTTATGACATTGCCGGTAAAGGAGTTGCCAACGCTGAGTCATTCATAAATGCGATCTTTTTGAACAATGAAATTTACAAGAAGCGTGTCGAGTTTATGGAACTAACGAAAAATCCATTGGCATTTACCAAACACAGAAGAGAAAAATTCAGCATCGGTATTCCGGTACTTAAATAATGTCAGTTGTTTTTCATTTAGATAAAATATTGTATTTTTGCCGACCTTTTTAGGGTCTGTGGAGTGAAGCGTACATTTAAAATACCATTTGTTCAACTTTCCTCAGGATCGCACAACTACGATTTCCTGGTCGATGAGGAATTTTTCAGAGAGCGGGAAGGCGGGTTGATTGAAAAAGGGAATGTTCACGTTCTTTTAGATTTCAAAAAAGCAGAAAACTTGTTTGAACTCAATTTTAACTGGGATGGATATTTGGTGGTAAACTGCGACAATTGTCTCGATGAAATCAAATACCCGGTGAAAGGTTCAAATACCATTGAGGTAAAAGTACAATCACAACCGGCAGAAGATGAACCGGATTTGATTTATATAACACCTCAGGAACAGGAATTATGGGTTGATCAGTTGATCTATGATTTCTTGATGTTAGATCTGCCGATGAGAAAACTTTGCGAAAATTCGCTAAAAGAACCCAAGCAATGCAATGAATCGATCACTTCGTTTTTGAAGTCATCAGAAACAGATAATACGGGCCAGGACGGAACCTGGGATAAATTGAAAGTACTATTTAATAAGGATAAAAATGGCTCATCCGAAACGTAAAACCTCGAAAACCAGGAGAGACAAGAGAAGAACTCACCACAAATTGGGAAGCATGCAATTGTTTACCGATCCTGCAACAGGAGATGTTGGTGTGTATCACAAACTCAACCTCGAAACCGGCATGTACCGCGGCATTAAAGTATTGCCCGGTAAAAATGACTAGTCATGATTGTATCGTAAACAGATGAAAATCGGTTTAGATGCAATGGGTGGTGATTATGCACCGCTCGAAGTAATTAAAGGTGCCATTCAGGCGGCTACTGAGAGTGATTTGTCTAATGTGGAAGTAATTCTCTTTGGAGATGAACCGCTATTGAAACAAACCTTATCAGAACTCGATTGCAATATTAAATTTAATATTGTGCATGCTCCTGAGGTTATTGGTATGGCCGAGCATCCGACAAAAGCAGTATCACAAAAACGTCATTCCAGCATTAATATTGGATTAAAAATGCTGAGTGAAGGAGAAATTGATGCTTTTGCAGGGGCAGGAAATACCGGAGCCATGATGGTTTCATCCCTTTATTCTGTCAGAGCCATTGAAGGCATTCAAAGACCCTCTATCTCTACTGTTCTCCCTAAAATAGATGGCTCAACCGGGGTTATGCTGGATGTCGGTGCCAACGCTGACGTAAAGCCGGAAACCCTCAAACAGTTTGCCGTACTGGGATCTCTCTATGCGCAGCATGTGCTCAAAATTGAAAATCCAAAAGTAGCCTTACTGAGCATCGGAGAAGAAAAGGAAAAAGGCAATCTGCTCACCCTGGCTACGTACAACCTGCTGGAAGATCTAAGAAATATTCATTTTGTGGGTAATGTTGAAGGAAGGGATTTGTTCAACGACAAGGCAGATGTAGTGGTTTGTGATGGATTCACCGGCAATGTGGTGCTAAAAACTTGTGAAGGGTTTTTCTATAATTTGCTGAAAAGAGGGCTTAAAGACGATTATCTGGATCGATTCAATTTTACCAATTATGGAGGCTCTCCGATTCTCGGAATCAATAAGCCGGTCATCATTGGTCATGGCATTTCAAAGGCAAATACAATTGTAAATATGATCAGATTGGCTCGCGATGTCGTGAGTTCAGGTCTGGTAGATAAAATTAAATCCTCCTTGTAGAATAAGGTATATTTGCCATAATTTAAAAATTTCAAATGGGTAAAATCACGGCGGCAATCACTTGTGTTAACGGTTACGTTCCTGAAACCATTCTTTCGAACAAAGACCTCGAGAAGATGGTGGATACCACCGATGAATGGATTCAATCCAGAACGGGTATTAAAGAACGAAGAATTCTCAGAGAACCGGGCAAAGCCATGTCTGATATGGCAGCGGAAGCCGTAAACGGATTATTGGCCAAACGCGGAATTTCAGCGCTTGAAATTGATGTGGTCGTTTGCTGCACCATCACAGGTGACTTGATTTTTCCGGCTACGGCAAACATCCTTTGTGATAAAGTCGGTGCAAAAAATGCTTGGGGTTTTGATCTGGCTGCGGCATGTTCAGGATTTTTATTTGGCATGCAAACCGGGGCTTCATTGATCGAATCTGGGCGCTACAAAAAAGTTTTGGTCGTGGGCGGTGATAAAATGTCAGCTATTATTGACTACACCGACAGAAATACTTGTATAATTTTCGGAGATGGTGTAGGGTGCATATTACTCGAACCCAATGAAGAAGGTCTTGGTTTAATCGATAGTATCCTGAAATCAGATGGCTCAGGACGTGAATTTCTGCATCAAAAGGCAGGTGGTTCATTGATGCCTCCTTCTTTAGAAACGGTGCAGAATAGATTGCATTACGTTTATCAGGAGGGTAAATCTGTATTTAAATTTGCCGTAACAAATATGGCAGACGTGAGTCATCAGATCATGCTCAGAAATAATCTCACCTCCAATGACGTTTCGTATTTAATTGCTCATCAGGCCAATAAAAGAATTATTGATGCTACTGCAGACCGAATGGGAATAGAGCAGGATAAAGTATTAATCAATATTGAGAAATATGGCAATACGACCAATGGTACTTTGCCCTTGTTACTGTGGGATTTTGAGAAGAAATTTAAAAAAGGAGACACCCTAATTTTTGCAACTTTTGGTGGTGGATTCACCTGGGGTGCTATATATTTGAAATGGGCATACAATTCTTAAAAGTATTTTCATATTCTTGTAGTCTGAATTAATCTTAAAATTATGGAATTAAAGGACATTCAAAGTCTGATAAGATTCGTTTCCGCTTCAGGTGTAGACGAAGTTAGCATCGAAAGAAAGGATTTCAAACTTTCAATTAAAAAAACAGGAAAAATCACTGAAGTGGTGGCAGTGGCAGCAGCCCCTCAGCAGGTTTCAGCAGCACCTGCACCTGCAGCAGCACCCGTTGCTGAAATTGCGGTAGCTCCGGCACCTATTGCGGCGCCTGCTTCAAATCTTAAGGAAATAAAATCGCCAATGATTGGCACATTTTATCGTTCATCATCACCGGATAAGCCTTCTTTCGTCAATGTTGGAGATACCATCGAAGTTGGACAAGTTCTTTGCATTGTTGAAGCCATGAAGTTGTTCAATGAAATTGAGTCAGAGATTAGTGGTAAGATTGTTAAAGTTCTTGTTGACGACGCTACACCGGTAGAATATGACCAGCCGCTGTTTCTGGTAGAAATTTAGAAAGGAATCAGATATGTTTAAGAAGATACTGATTGCTAATCGCGGGGAGATTGCATTGCGCATTATCAGAACCTGCAAAGAAATGGGCATCAAAACAGTGGCTGTATATTCCACTGCAGATAAGGAAAGTTTACACGTGCGCTTTGCCGATGAAGCTGTTTGTATTGGCCCACCTCCAAGTGCGCAGTCATATCTAAACATGCCCAGCATTTTGGCAGCGGCTGAAATAACCAATGCTGATGCCGTTCATCCGGGTTATGGTTTTTTATCTGAAAACGAAAAGTTTTCAGGCCTATGCCGTGATCACGGAATTAAATTTATTGGAGCCTCCCCTGAAATGATTCATTCCATGGGAGATAAATCCAACGCTAAAGAAACCATGAAAAAAGCCGGGGTGCCTACCATTCCGGGTTCTGAAGGATTGCTGAAATCTTTAGAAGAAGGTATCGTGCTCGCCGAAGAAATCAAATATCCAATCATCTTGAAAGCCACTGCAGGTGGTGGGGGACGGGGAATGCGCATCGTATGGAAATCGGAAGATTTTGAAGCCGCATGGAATTCAGCTCGCCAGGAAGCCAAAGCTGCTTTTGGCAATGATGGCATGTATCTCGAAAAGTATATCGAAGAACCACGCCATATCGAAATTCAGATTGCCGGTGATCAATATGGTAAAGCTTGTCACCTCAGCGAAAGAGATTGTTCGATTCAACGCAGACATCAAAAATTGATCGAAGAATCGCCTTCACCTTTTATGACGGATGATTTGAGGAATCGCATGGGAGAAGCAGCCATTGCTGCTGCAACCAGTATTAAATACGAAGGGGTTGGAACGGTAGAATTCTTGGTAGATAAACACCGGAATTTCTACTTTATGGAAATGAACACTCGTATCCAGGTTGAACACCCGGTTACAGAAGAAGTCATTAATTTCGACCTTATTAAAGAACAAATACTCCTTGCTGCCGGCGTGCCCATAAGTGGTAAGAATTATTTCCCCTTGAAACATTCAATGGAATGCAGAATCAATGCGGAAGATCCATTCAATAATTTCATGCCTTGCCCCGGTAAAATCACCCATTTGCATAAACCGGGAGGTCACGGAGTAAGAGTAGACACGCACATTTATGCCGGATACACCATTCCCCCTAATTATGACAGCATGATCGCTAAATTGATCGTGGCAGCTCAAACAAGGGAAGAAGTGATCGTAAAAATGGAAAGAGCGCTCAATGAATTTGTGATTGATGGCCTTAAAACCACCATTCCGCTGCACTTGAAAATTATGCAACATCCCGACTTCAGAAAAGGTAATTTCACGACCAAATTCATGGAGTCATTCGATATTAACGCATAACTATTTCTAGATTCATTTCAGTTATATCAACGAAGGTTGATAGAACCTCCGACCATTGTGGAGAAACTTGGGCTGTTCGTTTACTATTTATTAAACGTAAACCCCGATTTTCTTTTTTGTTGTGGTTAAATTTGCGTCATCATTTACCAAAACATGGAAGTATCAAATCTAGAAACCGCCCGTCAATTGGGCCTCTTACCGGAAGAATACGACAAAATTTGTGAAATTTTAGGACGTGTACCCAATTTTACGGAATTGAGCATCTATTCTGTGATGTGGAGTGAACATTGTTCCTATAAAAACTCCATTGTCTGGTTAAAGAAACTTCCAAAGGAAGGTCCTGCTATGTTGGCCAAGGCGGGAGAAGAGAATGCCGGTTTGGTAGATATTGGAGATGGATTGGCATGTTGCTTTAAAATCGAAAGCCATAATCACCCGAGTGCTATTGAGCCTTATCAGGGTGCAGCGACCGGGGTAGGGGGCATCAACCGCGATATATTTTCTATGGGAGCAAGACCCATCGCTCAACTGAACTCGCTAAGGTTTGGAAGCATTGATACCGATCGAACCAAATGGCTCGTAAAAGGAGTTGTAAAAGGAATTGGCGATTATGGTAACTCTTTCGGAATTCCTACAGTAGGAGGAGAAGTGTATTTCGATCCTTGTTATGAAACCAACATTTTAGTAAACGCCATGAGTGTTGGTTTGGTAGAAGTTGGCAAAACCGTTTCAGCCATCGCTGAGGGAGTCGGTAATCCTGTATATATCTTCGGAAGCAGAACGGGTAAAGATGGGATCCATGGAGCCGCATTTGCCTCCAAAGATATCAGTGAAGATTCAGTTAAAGATCTTCCTGCTGTGCAGGTAGGTGACCCCTTTTGGGAAAAACTAATTCTGGAGGCTTCTATGGAAATCATTGAAACCGGGGCAGTCATTGGTATGCAAGACATGGGCGCCGCCGGGATCACCTGCTCAACCTCAGAAATGAGTGCCAAAAGCGGCACCGGAATGGATATTCAGCTCGATAAAGTACCATTGCGTCAAGCGGATATGAAGGCCTGGGAAATTCTTCTTTCTGAATCACAAGAACGCATGTTGGTGGTAATTGAAAAAGGAAAAGAATCCGAAATTGAACGAGTTCTCGAAAAGTGGGATTTACTCTATGCGCCTATCGGAACCATCACAGATAGTGGACGTGTAAGATATTTCATGCATGATAAGTTAGAAGCAGATATTCCTGCCGAATCATTGGTTTTGGGGGGTGGAGCTCCAATTTATCACCGTGAATTTGAAAGACCCGCCTATCAAGACAAAATTGAAGCGTTTCAACAGAACACCCTTTCGATACCTACCGATTTTAAAGATATTGCTTATTTCATCACTGCACTTCCTAATATCGCCTCCAGAAAATGGGTTTATAACCAATATGATTCTATGGTGGGAACGGTAAATCAGAGCACCAATCGTCCTTCAGATGCATCTATTGTGCGAATTAAAGGAAGTGAAAAGTCTTTGGCACTGACCGTAGATTGTAATTCACGATATATTTATGCAGATCCGGAAAAGGGAACTGCTATAGCGGTTTCAGAGGCAGCCCGTAACATCATTTGCTCAGGTGGAGAACCTTGTGCGATTACCAACTGCCTTAATTTTGGCAATCCCTACGATAAAGGGGTATACTGGCAATTTACGAATGCCATAATGGGGATGAAAGCAGCCTGTGAAAAATTTGGCACACCGGTTACCGGCGGAAACGTAAGTTTTTATAACCAAAGTGGTGACGGAACTGCAGTATTTCCAACACCGACCATCGGAATGGTGGGGATTATTGAAAAACAGTCTCATATTACAAACATTGCTTTTAAAAATGAAGGAGATGCCATTCTTCTCATAGGGCCTGTGACCAATGATTTGGGTAGTTCTCAATATTTGGCTAAGTACCTCGGAATTGATCATTCACAATGTCCGGAATTTGATCTTGATACTGAATACAAAGTGCAGCAATCCGTGAAGCACTTGATTCGCCAAGGTTGGGTGTCCTCTTGTCATGATATTTCCGAAGGCGGGGTCTTTATTAGCTTACTTGAAAGCGCGCTTCAATCCGGAAAAGGTTTTGATATTTCATCGGTTAAAGAGGTTCGCAAGGATGCTTTCCTTTTTGGAGAGGGTCAAAGTAGAGTCATTATTTCTGCCGCCGAAAGTCAAAAACAAAGTATTACAGAATACTTGAAAAATCAGAATATTCCACATGTTTGGATAGGTTCGGTGAAGGGAACTCAAGTTACCGTGGATGGAGAAAGCTTTGGTAGCGTGAAAGATTTTAGATCACACTACGAAGCGACTCTCCCTGCCTATCTCGAAAACTAAGCCCGGTCGGGAAGCATGTCCATGATTTCTATGGCGGCTTTGCTGATCACAGTTCCAGGTCCAAAAATGGCGGCTACACCTGATTTCTTTAAGGAATCATAGTCTTGTTGTGGAATTACACCTCCTGCAATAACAAGAATATCACTTCTTCCTTGTGTCCTTAATGCATCGATAACTTCTGGTACCAGGGTGCGGTGCCCTCCGGCAAGACTGCTAATTCCAAGCACATGTACGTCGTTCTCTATGGCTTGTCGGGCTACTTCTTCCGGGGTTTGGAATAATGGTCCAATGTCTACATCAAACCCAATATCGGCAAAACTTGTGGCAATGATACGTGCGCCTCGGTCATGACCATCCTGTCCCATTTTCGCCACCAGAATTCTGGGTCTTCTGCCCTGACGCGTTTCAAAGAGTGCGGTTCGCTTTCTTGCTTCTCCGAAAAAGGGATCCTGCTTCATTTCAGACAAATATACACCCGAAACAGATTGTGTATTGGCTTTATATCGACCAAATACATTTTCGAGTGCCATCGAAATTTCGCCCAAAGTGGCCCTTTCTTTGGCTGCTTCTATGGCAATTTCCAATAGATTTTGGTCCGTATTTTGGGCAGCGGCTTCGAGTTGAGCAAGCAATGAATTTACCTTTATCTGATTGCGGCTCTCTTTGATTCGCTTGAGTTTCAGAATTTGAGCATTCCGCACTTCGGTATTGTCTATTTCGAGAATATTCAAAACAGTATTGCTGTCGGTCCGGTATTTATTGACCCCGACAATCACTTCATTCCCGTTGTCTATTCGGGCTTGCTTTCTGGCCGAAGCTTCTTCAATTTTTCTTTTAGGAACGCCCATTTCAATCGCTTTGGTCATACCACCCAAGGATTCGATTTCTTCTATCAAATTCCAGGCACGTTCCATTAATTGAGCCGTCAAATATTCAATATATCGGCTTCCTCCCATAGGGTCGATGTATTGGGTAATGCCGGTTTCTTTTTGAATAATAATTTGGGTATTTCTGGCTATCGCCGCAGAAAAATCGGTAGGCAAAGCAATGGCTTCATCCAAAGCATTGGTGTGTAAACTTTGAGTTCCCCCTAAGACAGACGCCATGGCTTCAAGGGTAGTTCTGATTACGTTGTTAAATGGATCTTGTTCGGTTAGACTCCATCCGCTGGTCTGACAATGGGTTCTTAAGGCAAGAGATTTATCATCCTTAGCACCCATTTTTCGCATGATATACGACCATAATACTCTTCCTGCGCGCATTTTGGCAATTTCCATGGCGTGGTTCATCCCGATTGCCCAAAAAAATGAAAGGCGCGGTGCAAATTGATCTATATCGAGCCCGGCGGCCATGCCGGTCCTCACGTATTCCATGCCATCTGCCAGGGTATAAGCCAATTCGATGTCTGCACTCGCACCGGCCTCATGCATGTGATATCCACTGATGCTGATTGAATTGAACTTTGGCATCTGCTTCGAAGTGAAGCTAAAAATATCACTGACGATGCGCATGCTAGGTGAAGGTGGATAGATGTACGTGTTTCTCACCATGAATTCTTTGAGAATATCATTTTGTATAGTGCCGCTCAAATCCTTCAATGCAACTCCTTGTTCCTGTGCAGCGGCAATATAAAAGGCTAAAATGGGAATTACAGCGCCATTCATGGTCATCGAAACCGACATTTCATTCAAAGGAATTTCATCGAACAAAAGCTTCATGTCTTCAATGCTGTCAATGGCTACGCCGGCCATCCCTACATCTCCACTAACCCTCGGATGGTCAGAGTCATATCCCCGATGGGTGGCTAGATCAAAGGCTACCGATAAACCTTTTTGGCCTCCAGCCAGATTCCTTCTGTAAAATGCGTTGGATGCTTCTGCAGTAGAAAATCCTGCGTACTGACGAATGGTCCATGGCCGAATTACATACATCGATGCATAGGGGCCTCTTAAATAAGGAGAAATGCCGGGCAAGTACTTTACATGCGCTTCTTTTTTATTTTCTAATAAATTTGGAATGTCAAATCCTTCAGGACAAGGCCAAGTCGCAATTGAGTTGTTCAGTGTTTCATTCTTATCGGCGTTTGTTGTTGAAGATACCTTATGTCCTAATACTGATTCTACCATTCTGAGAGTCAAGGCTTCTACGGTATAACTACCTGCAACTATATCGGCATACTTCTCGAATTTTCCTTCTTCGCGAAGCAAATGATGGATGTTTGTAGCCCATCGGCACCAATCGGCATCGGCAAAAACAGGATGAGTAACCATCAGGTCAGCGCCCCCTTTAACACCACTCATGGTTTTTAGGGTATCGCGAACCAAGCGGTCAAAATCCTTTGGATTGTCAGTAGGGGTATAACACCATCCAACGAGTTGCGGAATCTGAGGTTGTACAGATTCTAAGAGGATACGCAAAGCCCGAAATTGAGCGATTTGTTCAAAATACTGCTGACTACAATCCATTATGATCAGCGTTTTTGAGGACAATGTATCTTGTAAATCCAATTTTATTTGTTGGACCATTGACTTCCAATGCTCCAAAATTTCCTTCAATTGCAGAAGCATGGGGGTTGAACCTTCCTTTTTTTGGTAAAAGATGCGAATCAATTTGAGTTCAGGACTTCCTTTGCACAGATCGATCATGGCTTGAAAAGAACTTAAATCCTGATTTACTTCCTTTGAAAGCAATCCACCTCGGATATCCGAAATAGTTAAGCCTCTCTCAGTATAGGCAGCAACCCATTGATAATACCAACTTTCCAAACGGTCCTGTTCATCGATGATATAAATCGGGAAATTCGGCGTTGCATGTCGAAGTAAATCGAGTTTCTGCACTTCTGAAAGTTGTGTGTCTGCAATTTCAATAAAGCATCCATCGGCACCGTATTGAAACAAATGAGGTAATATTTTTAGGCAATCAACATAGTTGGTTGCAGTAATGGTTAACGCAGAGGGAGATTGCCATCCGGCATAAGTTTTTAAATTTCGAGTCTGCCCGTCTATTTCGTTTTCAACATTCAGTGCTTCCGTCAAAAAACCTTCAGTTTGTCGAATGAATTTATGCTGAA
Source organism: Bacteroidia bacterium (assembly GCA_044339595.1). GTDB lineage: Bacteria > Bacteroidota > Bacteroidia > NS11-12g > UBA9320 > CAZTGZ01. Next base: position 50,096 of record JBIIVF010000001.1, on the reverse strand, counting down.
ATTCACCTTCCTTCAAATCCTTTTTAACGAGCTCGGTCCAATCACTTTTATCCTGAAAAGGGAAAACGGAAAATAGATCTTTCATGTTTGGTTTAATTCTAACGCACAAACTTAAGCCATTTCAGAGATTTAGCAGAAATGGCGGGCTGAGATATATTTTAAAGAGAAAGCCGGTTATTAAGAGGATTGCTATTTTTGCGCAAATTTTTACCATGACTTACAACAACATCTTATCAGAAAAGGAAGGGTTCATTCAAGTGATCACCATCAATCGCGAGAGCAAAATGAATGCGCTCAACATTGAATTATTAGGCGAAATAAAACTGGCAGTTCAAGCTGCAGAAGCAGATGCCGATATCAGAGGCATGATTATAACCGGTTCAGGTGCAAAAGCTTTTGCAGCCGGCGCCGACATTTCAGAGTTTGCCCAATTCACTGTACATCAAGGTACACAAATGAGTGCAGATGGTCACGCAGTGATGAATACCATCGAACAATGTTCTAAGCCCATCATAGCGGCGGTCAATGGTTTTGCATTGGGCGGTGGATGTGAGTTGGCCATGGCCTGTCATTTGAGAATTGCGAGTGAAAATGCACGTTTCGGTCAGCCGGAAGTGAATCTGGGCGTGCCTCCCGGATATGGCGGAACACAAAGGTTGATTCAACTTATTGGCAAAGGGAAAGCCCTTGAATTGTTGCTCACAGCCGATATGATCAAAGCACCGGAGGCCCTTCAATTAGGATTGGTGAACGCAGTGGTGCCGCAGGAAGAATTGTTGAATACCTGCAAAGTGCTGCTCGAAAAGATAAAATCAAAATCGCCGATGGCCTTATCAAAAGTCATTGAGTGTGTAAATGCATACTACACGGAAGGTTTGGATGGTATGAAAACCGAAATTGAAGTATTCGGAAAATCTTTCGAAACCTCTGATTTTAAGGAAGGGACCAGTGCATTTTTAGAAAAAAGAACAGCAAATTTTTAAAATGCTACTTTTGGTACAGCATTTGTAACATTGCCGATGAAAGTTTACATTTGAAATAAATTTAGAAACATGAAAAAATCGATCGCCTTAATTATGTTAGCCCTTGGATCTTTTGGATTTGCAACGGCTCAAGAAAAACCGGTAGTAACCATTGCTACTGAAAATTTGCCAACCGCCACTTTTGAAAAGACTACCCACGATTTCGGTAACATCAAAGAGGGAACTCAAGCAACCGTAGATTTTACCTTCAAAAATACAGGTAAAGCTCCTTTGGTACTGTCTTCTGTTCAGGCGTCATGCGGATGTACTACCCCAACATGGACCCGTGATCCTATTGCTCCCGGAGCAACCGGTAAAATCACTGCAGTTTACAATTCTTCTGGCCGTCCTGGTAATTTCACCAAAACCATTACTGTAAAACACAATGGTGAAGAAGGAACTGCCTATTTGACCATCAAAGGAATTGTAGATTCAGCACCTGTTGAACCTGCACCGGCAGTCATCAATCAAAATAAATAATCTTTAAAACATTTTATAGAAAAGCCGTTGAGAACCTCAACGGCTTTTTTTATTGATGTGAGTAGATGCTGGTAGAAGTTTCAGAATGTTTTCGGGAGGTCTGCCGATCACAGCTGCGTGATCTGTAATTAAGATCGGCCGTTCAATCAAAATGGGATGTTGTGCCAGCGTATTAATCCATTGTGCTTCCGCGGTATTTGCCGGATCAATCAAAGAATTGAAAACAGATTCTTTGGTTCGGGTGATTTCTCGTGCAGAAAGCCCTAACTTTTTAAGCAGCATTTTTATTTCTTCGGTATCAGGGGGATCTTGAAGGTACAATCGGATTTTAGGTTCTATGCCTTTTCCCCTCAATATTTCGAGCGCTTGCCTTGATTTACCGCATCGGGGATTGTGCCAAAGGATGAAAGTTTTCATATAATATTAGTGAACAACGAAGTTAGCATTAAAAGAAAAAATTGAGCGCAGGTGTTCGGTAATCAATGAATACTAAACATACATGCATGAAAATCGAATCAGTTATTTCACAAAGTGTTCTTTATACATTTTAAAGCTATCCTGCAGAATTTCAATAGCCGTATTTCGGTCAAAAAAATCTTCCACCACCACGGTCTTTTTTTCCAATTTTGTATAATCTTCAAAAAAGTTCCGCAATTCTGAAATGAAATGCTGAGGCAATTCTGAAATATCGTTTATGTGACTAACACTGGGATCGCCAACCGCTACGGCAATAATTTTGTCATCCGCTTCGCCATTATCGAGCATTCTCATGACTCCAATCACTTTGGCCGGAACGATACACATCGGAACGATATCGATTTGTGACAGAATAAGAATGTCTAATGGATCGTGATCATCACAATAGCTTTGCGGAATGAAACCATAATTAGCCGGATAATACACAGAAGAGAAAAGAACCCGATCCAATCGCAATAATCCGCTCTCTTTGTCAAGCTCATATTTCGCTCTTGTGCCTTTGGTGATCTCAATGATCCCATTTACGATCTCAGGTAATTTGTTTCCCGGCGAAACGTGGTGCCATGCATTAAAATTGTTTGTCATTCTTGTATTGTTTTGATCTGTCCAAGCCATACGGCAAATAATCCAATAAGTTTAATGGTCGCAATATAGAGGAATGCTTTTAGAGAAAATTCTGCACGAGAGTTATTAAAGCTTCATCAATCCAAAACTCAATTTCCAATCAAACTACTTTATATCCAAACTATTTATTCACTTGATCGTATCTTCGTATACTGAATGCAATCAAAATTTGATTTAAAGCAATTATCCATTGAAATCCTTGAGGGAAACCGGGTTTCATTAGGCAGAGCCATCACGTTGGTTGAAAGCCGCCTGCCTGAACATCGCTTATTGGCGGATGAGTTGATGGAAATTTTGTCCGATCATGCCCATATTTCCCGAAGAATCGCAATAACCGGTGTACCCGGTGTTGGGAAGAGCACCGCGATAGAGGCATTGGGATTGTCGTTGATTCAACATCGAAACCAGTCGGTAGCGGTATTGGCCATCGATCCGAGCAGCAGCATCAGTGGGGGCAGTATTTTAGGCGACAAAACCAGAATGCAGGAATTGTCAAAAAGCAAGGAGGCCTTTATCAGACCAACCCCTTCCGGCGGTCATTTAGGTGGGGTAGGAGAGAGAACCATGCAAACCATCTTGCTGTGTGAAGCAGCGGGTTTTGATAACATTATCATCGAAACAGTCGGTGTAGGACAATCAGAAACGGAAATTCGATATATGGCCGATATCTTTATCCTCTTAATGCTTCCCGGTGCCGGCGATGAATTACAGGGTATAAAAAGAGGTATCATGGAAATGACCGATCTTATCGTCCTCAACAAATTTGACGGGGTCGCGAAAGAATCCGCATTAGATGCGATGCATCATTACCGCAATGCATTGCATTATTTCCCTCCAAGAACAGATGGTTGGCAACCCAAGGTATTAAAGCACTCCATGTATTTGCCTGACTCTACTTTGGAGTTACTGGATTCCATCGATCAATATTTTGAGCACATGGACCAAAATCAGGGTTTGACCAAATTCAGGGCAGAACAAAATACTTGGTGGTTCAAAGAACAAGTGCATCGAAATTGGCTCGAAAAGCTTTATGCCTCCGAAGGATTTGAAGAGAAAATGCATCGATATACGCAGCAAATCAGAGAAGGGAGTGCCAATCCGTTCCAGGCAGCCAGAACCCTTTTGAAAGACTTAGATGAATAATTCAACACGCAAAAAGTGAGCTTTGCGTAATTTAACTGATGTGCCCAAGACAGGACTCGAACCTGCACACCTTGCGGAACTGCCGCCTGAAGACAGCGTGTCTACCAATTTCACCACTTGGGCAATTAACCTTCTTTGGGTTAATAAGGGCGCAAATATCGCTAAATTGAGGCATTTAGTATAAAGGCCCGAGAGTTTTTTTGAGGTAACTCGATTTAACCCAAAATCGTTATCAGTAATCATAACAATTAGTGGAGTAGGGGTTTGTGATCTTTTTATATTAATCATCATTACAAGAATTGACCGATAAACTTAAATGGTCATTTTGTAACACTAGATAGAAATACTGATTTATGTTGAGTGGAAATCGTGAAACGGAAATGTTCCGAAATCATCAAAATTATAGGGATTCCTAAACTTTTTGGATCGTTCGCTTAATCTTCAGTTAACACGCCTTAACAATTCGAAAATATAGCGGTGAAAATGGCGAAATATGAGAGGAGTACTTTTGTGCCGTAAAATCGAAGCTTTATCCGTTGCTAACATTCAATTAATCTTAAAAGCACATGGGAATAGCATTTAACATACAGTTAACCAAATGATTAAGAAAACACAAGATTCATTTTTATCGAACAAGCCGACTCTTTTTGCCTCCTTCTTATTCGTGTTTGTTTTGTCAACCGGTGCACTTTTTGCGCAAACAGCCAAAATTACCGGTATTGTGCTTGATGAGCAGAATTATTCAGAACTCATTGGAGTTTCTGTATCAATTGAAGGTACCACCAGAGGAACTATAACCGACTTCGAAGGAAAGTTTGTTTTGGATAAATTGACTCCGGGCAAATATAACCTTGTATTCAACTATATATCATACGCCAAAAAGGTAGTTCCGGGAATTGAAATAAAGGCCGGAGAAATCAAAGATATCAAAGTTTTGTTGATAGAATCTGCCAATGAATTGAAGGAGGCTGTAGTGAAGGCTCAAATCAAAAAGGAAACCATAGAAGGTATGTATCTTCAGCAAAAGAAAAATATCACCATTTCTGATGGTATTTCTGCCGAAGTTATTAAAAGAACACCGGATGCCAATACCGGCGAAGCCATGAAAAGAATCAGCGGTGCTACCTTGCAACAAGGCAAATTCGCTGTAATAAGAGGTCTGAATGACCGTTACAATGCGGCCATGATCAACGGTTCGCCACTACCAAGCACAGAACCTGAAAGAAGGGCATTTTCATTTGATTTGATTCCGACCAATATGGTAGATCAAATTGTGATTATCAAAACAGCGGCCCCAAATTTGCCCGGTGATTTTGCCGGCGGCGTGATTCAGGTAACCACCAAAGAAACGCCTTCTAAACCCTTTTTGAATGTGTCTTTGAGTTCAAGCTATAACAGTCTAAGTACAGGCAAGGATTTTAAGCATTACCAAGGTAGTTCAACGGATAAATGGGGATTTGATAACGGAACCCGACAATTACCGGAAGGTTTTCCAACAACAGAAGAACTCAGAAACGGATCTAATTTGGAACGTGCTCAAAAAGAAGCAGATGCAGGTAAGTTGTTAAACAATAATTACGCATTGCTCAATAAAACTGCGATGCCAAACCTGAGCACTCAAATTTCAGGTGGCAAAGTGTTTAAAATCAAAAAAGAAGAATTGGGCATCGTATTTTCGACCAGTTACGGGAATTCTAACTCCTTTCAACAGGTTGACAGAAACTGGTATGATTTTGCGAAAAATACGCAGTTCAACTATCTGGATAGTTTATACGAAAACAACGTTAAAGTGGGTGCCCTTCTGAACTTGTCATATCAGCTAAAGGAAAATCACAAATTCTCCTTTAAGAATACCTTCAATTTATCAGGAGAGAATGCCACAGCAACGCGTATTGGGCCAAGTCAGGCGGAAGGAATCTTCAAACAAGCTTATTCGTACATGTACACCCAAAATAAATTGATGTTGAGTCAATTAAATGGAGAGCATGTTTTTCGGGATAAAGAAGTGAAATTGAATTGGGAAATGTCGAGAGCGGTTACCTCCCGTAATATGCCTGATTACAAAAACGTGGAATACCGTGGCAATGAAAAGGAGAATCTTACCTTGGGTGTCATAAACTCAGCCAATGAAAATGCTGCTCGTTTATTCACAGATTTGAATGAAAGACTCCATACCGCCGGAGCTTCTGTGGCATTGCCGATGCCAATACATGCCAACTCAACGTTGAAGGCAGGGGCGTTTTTTCAGAAAAAAGACAGAACTTTTGATGCCAGAATGATGGGATTTGCCAGGGCAAGAAATTCAACCTTTGATGCTGCCTTATTATTACTCCCGATTGATCAAGTCTTTAACTATGAAAATATGGGCCTAAATGGTTTTAAACTCAATGATATTACCAATGCATCCCATCAATATGATGCCAATTCAACCTTAGGTGCCGGTTATATCATGTCAGAAAGTAAGTTTGGTAAAAGGTTAAGAGCGGTATATGGGCTGCGTTATGAGGCGTATAATCAGCAATTGGTTTCTGCTACCAGAAATAATGAAATCGTTGATATTAATACCGATTTTAACGATTGGTTGCCTTCAATGAATGTGGTGTATTCTATCAATTCAAAAAGCAATGTTAGGTTAAGTGCGTCTAAAACAGTATCTCGGCCTGAATTGAGAGAACTTGCTCCTTTCTCTTTTTATGATTTCAGTACGTCCAGTTCTTTGGAAGGAAATGACAAATTGAAAAGAGCTGTGATTAAGAATCTGGATATGCGTTATGAAATCTATCCCGGAGCAGGACAGATTTTTACCGCCGCCCTGTTCTTCAAACAATTTGATAATCCAATCGAATTGGTTTTGGCCAATGATATTTCGTTGGGGGTAATCAGAAGATCCTTTGTGAACCTCCCCAGGGCTACCAGTTATGGTGGAGAACTTGATTTTAGATATGACATCAATAAATCATGGACCATGTACGGTAATTTTACCTATATTAAGTCGGTGATTGAGCAGGGAAACAACCTCAATCGTTGGAGTGAAAATCGCCCTATGCAAGGTCAATCTCCTTATGTAGTAAACTATGGTGTTTTGTGGAATGTAGAAAAGTACAATTTGTCTGTGAGTGCATTATACAACATCTATGGTGACCGGATTTATAACGTTGGTAATACGTCATATCCTGATATTTATGAGAGAGCTCGCCATTTGGTCGATTTGCAAGTAACCAAATCTTTCCTTAAGAAGAAACTTGAAGCGAAATTGGGTGTATCAGATTTGTTAAGCCGTGATTTGATTTTTTACATGGATTACGATAAAAATAACCGATACACTGAAAAGGATGACAATGTCATCTTCCGATACAAGATGCCTAGAACCATTACGGCAGGGGTCTCTTATAAGTTTTAAGGCAATACGGGTTGGCAGGAATCAACCGACCATATAGTAATAAAAACGTATTATCTACATAACATTGGCGTAAAGCCCTGGTTTGAACTTTGTCGCACAAATTAAAATCAGATTATGAAAAAATTATTCCTAATGATGCTAACGATTCTGAGTGCTCAGTTCGTTCAATCTCAAACAGCAAAACAGGTGGTTAATGTGACTTCCAACATCACAGCCAGCGCAACCTGGACTGCCGACAAAATTTATGTATTAAGCGGTATTGTGCGCATTCAGAACGGTGTAACCCTGACTGTTGAGCCTGGAACTGTCGTAAAAGGAGGAAAAGCTCCGGATCAATCCAATGCAACTTGTCTTTTGGTTGACAAAGGTGGAAAATTGGTTGCTATCGGAACCAAAGAAAAGCCAATCGTGTTTACTTCCGGTGAACCTAAAGGTCAAAGAGACTATGGAGATTGGGGAGGGATTGTGATTTTTGGAAATGCCAAAGCCAACAAAGTTAATCCAACCTATGAAGGGGGTGTAATACCCGGTAACTACGGTGGATCGGATGATACAGATAACAGTGGTACTTTGAAATATTGTCGCATTGAGTTTGCCGGTTTTCCTTTTGAACAAGATCGCGAATTGAATTCATTGACTATGTGTGCTGTAGGAAATGGAACGACCATTGACTATGTGCAGTGTTCATTTAACAATGATGACGCTTTCGAATGGTTCGGTGGAGCCGTAAACGCCAAGCACCTGGTGGCTTTCAAAACCAATGATGACGATTTCGACGTAGATCAGGGATTTAGAGGGAATGTACAATTTGGTGTGTCATTGGCAGATCCTAATGTTGCTGACGTGTCTACCAAAAATGGTTTTGAAGTGGACAATGATGCAGGTGGAACCAATGAAACTCCTAAAACTGCAGCGGTGTTTTCAAATATGACCGTAATCGGTGCGTTTAAAGATACTTCAGACGTAAGAGCTTCTTTGCACGGAAGAGGTGCCCACTTGAGAAGAAACAATGAAATTTCTATCTTCAATTCAGTTATTATGGGCTGGAGAGAAGGTGTCAGAATGGATGGAGCAACCACATTCAACAACTTCAGAACCAATGTTGGTTTCTTGCAAAACAATATCGTAGCGGGAAATAAGACTTATTTTAGCGGACAAGGTGGAGTAGTAACTGCCGATTTTACTGCTTTCTATGACAGTACCGGAAACAACAACCGCAGATATGCCTTGAATTCTTCGGTAATGTTGAAAGACGCTTTCAATTACAGCAATCCTGATTTCAGACCAATGGCCGGTTCACCTGCTTTAAGTGGTGCTTCATTTGCCAATGCTAAATTAAATAACACCAACTTTACTGCAACGTCTTACATCGGTGCTTTTGGTGAAACAGATAATTGGATGGCCGGTTGGACGAACTTCGATCCAAACAATGCTCAGTATGATTCTATCCCACCAAATCCAGGATCAGTTTCTAACTTCGCTGTGTTGAACTTGAACGTATATCCTAACCCTACCAACGGAACAGTTCAGGTTGATTTCGACCTTACTGACAACCAAATGGTAAACATGGAAATTTCTGACTTGTCAGGACGTACCGTTTACGCAATCGTGAACAACGAAGAGTTCTTCATGGGATCTAACAGAGTAGTAGCCGATTTGACTTCATTGAACAATGGTTTGTACCTTGTGAAAATCAGCACTTCAAACGGTGTTTCTACACACAAGATTTTCTTGAACAAATAATTTAGTCGAGCAGAAATTGCTCAAAATATAAAGCGGAAAGTGGGTGAACCTGCTTTCCGCTTTTTTTATGGGGTTTGGAATGCGCTGCCGAGGCGATTTATGAATCTAAGTTATTGCCCTGCAGCAGCTAATTTAGAGAAGTTTTCTAAAGCGAAATTCAATCTTTCCAGCGTTTCTTGTTTGCCAATGAGTGCAAGCAATTCAAATATTGGAGGACCGCCGGCAGCTCCTGATACGGCTATGCGCAAAGGCTGCATCACCATGCCGGTTTTAATGTTTTGGTCAGCACAGGTAGTATTCAAAAGCATTTCTAAATCTGCAGAAACATAACTTTCAGATGAAGCAAGTTCATCGCGGTATTTTCTGATTACGGCTTCAACTTCTTCGGTCCATTTTTTTTGCAAGATGGCTGAATCAAATTGTTTTGGTTTCTCAAAGAAGTAGATTCCTTCTTTCAAAATGTCTTGAACAAAATTTACCTTCTCTTTCATCATTGAGATCACCTTCAATATGTAAGCTTCTGAAGTGTCGATGTTCAATTCTTTAATTTGTTCCATTACATAAGGAAGTAAATCCTGATCAGCGGCACCATGCAGGTATTTGTGGTTAAACCATTTGGCTTTGTCCACGTCAAACTTGGCCCCACTTTTATTCACTCTTTCGAGAGAAAAAGCAGCTATCAGCTCTTCACGGGTGAATATTTCCTGGTTGTCGGAAGTATGCCATCCAAGTAATGCCAACATGTTTAGAACGGCATCCGGCAAGTATCCTGATTCTCGGTAGCCGCTGCTAATTTCTCCGGTAAAGGGATCTTTCCATTCAAGTGGAAATACTGGAAATCCTAAGCGATCTCCATCCCTTTTGCTCAGTTTGCCATTACCGTCGGGTTTTAACAACAAGGGTAAATGAGCGAATTGAGGCATGGTGTCTTCCCATCCAAAGTAACGATACAACATCACATGCAATGGGGCTGAGGGCAACCATTCTTCGCCTCTGATTACATGGGTGATTTCCATGATATGGTCATCCACCACGTTGGCCAAATGATATGTAGGCATGCCATCTCCTTTCAACAGAACTTTGTCGTCCATCTGCTGCGTATGCACTACCACCCAATCACGGATGATGTCGTGAAACCTAACTTCTTCTTTACGGGGTAATTTTATCCTGATGACATAATTATCTCCTTCAGCCAGTCTTGCTTTCACTTCATCTTCACTCAAAGTGAGGGAGTTTTTCATACTCATTCTGCTGGTTGCATCATATTTCGGACTCATGCCGCCGGCTTCGAGTTTCTTGCGCATAACTTCGAGTTCTTCGGAAGTGTCAAATGCATAGTATGCCAATCCTTTTTCTATCAGTTCTTCAGCATATTGACGATACATGGCTTTCCGCTCACTTTGACGATAAGGTGCGTGAGGACCGCCCAAATGAACTCCTTCATCGTAATCTATGCCCAACCATTTCATGGTCTCTACAATGTATTCTTCAGCACCTGGAACAAACCGGTTTTGATCCGTGTCTTCAATTCTCAAAATACAGGTTCCACCATGTTTTCTGGCAAACAAATAATTGTACAGTGCGGTTCTCACGCCACCAATGTGCAACGGTCCCGTTGGGCTGGGCGCAAAACGCACCCTTACTTTTCTTTCCATAATTAACTTGAAGCTGCAAAGATAATCGATAGATTGGCAGGAATTGTGCTTTAAAAATGGGAATATCTTTCCAAAAAAATGAGATATGGATTGGATTCCTTTATTTAAATTCAATATTATGATAATCAAACGATTAATTGCTTGCATAGTATGTAGGAGCATCTTTTGAACTGGCAGAAAGATAGGTTTAAAACCCTTTTCTTGTTAGTGGCTGCTTTCTCAGATTCTAATGGCTTTGCCCCAAGCGATAGAACGAAGAAGGATGACCATGTAACTTCAGTTCAGCCAAAATCTAAAATAGAAGATAAGTTGGTACTTTCGGCATCAGAAGGGAGTCATCTTTCAGGATATTGTGAACAGGATTTTGATTTCTCAAGAACTTCAAAACTTCATGATTCTAAAAATGAATTGTATTTTCAAGAAGGATTATTGCTGGATGGGGGTGATGCGCAATGGGCAGAATATAATTCACTTTAGTCTGCGAATTCCTGAAGCTGCCTTTTGTTCAATAGACTGAACGTATTCTGAATTGTTCTTAAAGGAAGTTGCCAACTTATAATACTTGAGTGCCAAAGTTCGATTTCCTTGATCTTCATTAATTTCCGCTATGTAAATGCACGCATAAGAGGCATAATAGACCTCTAAAATTTTCCCGGTTGAAATGGCAGCCTCGTAAAAGGCGATGGCGAGGGTATTTTGATTTAATGATTGATAGATGCGTCCTTTTCGGTAACAGTATTCCGTTTTTTCCAGGGCTGAATGGAAATCTGAAGCCTTTAAAGGTTGGATATACTGCAGTGCCAATCGGTTATATCCTCCATCAAATAAAAGCCTTGCAATGAGCAATTTTGGATGAGGAATCGTTTTACGCCGGGCTTCTATTAGGGCTTGCTTGTCTTCTTCAGTAATGGATTGTCCTTGGGATTTTACCATTGACATGGAATGATGAAATTGACTTAATCGACCAAAAATAAGATGGCCCCATGCCATTTTGAGATGGCAAGCCTTGATGTAATGCATGCCCTGATGAGTACCAAGAAATTGTTGAAATGAACGCAGACAATTCGTATCAAGTTTTTGCAGTTGGCATAACCCTTTTAGGTAATACAGAAATGGAATTTGAATTTCGTTTTTTCTAGCCGAGTATGAGCTCAAGGATTTCAGACAATGATCATTCATGCCGCTTTTATGTGCAAACACGGAATGGAAATACAAAGACAATGGATTGGTCGGATAGTCTTCGGTATTTGATTGAATTAATTTCCAGGCCAGCGTTTTTTGCTTCAATTGCCAATGTATATATCCCATCATAAAGGCGGCATCTCTGCGCATCCATTCGAGTTCACCGATTTGTGGACTTTGAATGAACTTTAAAGTTTGACGTACGCTGTGTTGATTATTTGGATTGATGCCTGAGAGTTTAATCACCCAGTGAAAACTGGGTCCTAAATGAGCCGCAGCAGACTCCAAAAGAGCTATCCCTTTGTAGGCCGGAAGAAAGTCTGGGTGTTTTTCGATACTTTTTTTGCACCAGGAATAGGCATCTTTAAAAGACAATGCTGCACCCGTGTAATTCGCTGATTTAAGCAAAAGTAATCCTTTGTGTAAACACAGTTCAGACAGCATGAATGGCCTGTATTGATCTCCTGAGGGAAGTAAAGTGATTTTCTTTTCGGCTACAATTCTGTTCTTCTCATATTCAACAAAATCCTTGGAGGTTTCAGAAATAAATGCCTTAAGGAAGAACGAAAGCTCTTGCAGATGATAAGCAGAAATATTTTCAGGACGGTTTTTGATTTCGTTTGAAAGCGTGATTTCTGCTTCAGTGAGTCTTAAATGATAAACGTCATTTTGCGCTTTTAAAAGGGAAGCATTAAAACCGGATTTTGTATTCGACGAAAAAGCATAAGGAGCAAAAATGAGCAATAAATAAAAAAGCATCCTCTGTATGGTGATAGCCGAGAGGATGCTTTTGTTGATTATGTTGGCCAAATTATTCAGCCTTTTTTCTTCTTCTTGATTTTGGCTTTTCCTCTTCCACCTCATCTTCTAAACCTGCCATTTTAGCATCAATATTAACTCTGCCACAATGTTCGCAGATCACAATTTTTTTCCTTTGACGAATATCGGATTGCAACTGTGGTGGAATTTTGGCGAAACAGCCACCGCAAGCACCTCTTACTACGGGAGCTATGGCGATTCCGTTGATCACGTTAACCCTGATTCGATCATAAGCAATGAGTAATTTTTCATCGATGCTCTTTTCAGCTTTTTCACGCTCGCCAAGAATGTGCTCTTCTTCTTTCTGTGTTTCCACCGTAATAGAATCGAGTTCTTCTTTTTTATTGTTCAAATCCTGATTACGACCTTCCAACGCAACGGTCACCTCATCCAACATCTCTTTTTTAATTTCGATGGATTTTTTGTGCTCGTTGATTTTTTTCTCAGCAGCCATAATTTCAAGACCCTGAATTTCAATCTCTTTATTCAAAGCGTCGAATTCACGGTTGTTCTTTACGTTGTTCAACTGCTCGTTGTATTTCTTGATCATCGCTTCAGAGTTTTTAATCTTCTCTTTCAAGCTTTTGATCTCATTTTCAAAATCTTCTGACTCCTGTGCGATGTTTTGAATTCTGGTTTGAAGTCCAACAATCTCATCCTCCAAGTCAGAAACTTCCATTGGAAGTTCACCCCTCACAGACCTTAAACGGTCGAGTTTGGTGTCAATTTTCTGAAGGTTGTAAAGTCCTTTGAGTTTGTCTTCAATCGATAAAACTGCCATAATTTATAAGTAATAATTAACCGGGTTGGTGTTCGTTTCAGTAAAAATGACTGCAAAATTAGGAAAAAAATCTGACAACCACTGACCAATTAATTCTATCGTGTGTTTCTCGCTCTCGAAATGTCCGATATCTGCAATCATTATCTTGTTTTCTGCATCGAAAAACTGATGATATTTAAAATCGCCTGTTACCAACGCATGAGCGCCTGCCGCCATGGCATCGTTCAACAAGAAACTTCCTGATCCCCCGCAAACCGCCACTTTATGAATGTTATGATCAAAAGAGGTGTATCGTATCATTTCTAAATTGATCGTCGTTTTTAAATGCTGAAGAAATTCTTGTGTCGACATCGGCTTCGACAAGAATCCCACCATACCGGCGCCAATATTTTGATGAAGATTGTCTGTTTTGAGAATATAATAGGCCACTTCCTCGTATGGATGACTGTTTTTTAGTGCCTGAACAACGGATAATTCGAGATAAGCCGGAAAAATCACTTCGATGCGCTCTTCTTTTTCTTGATGCTGGGTGCCAACTTCACCCAAAAATGGGTTTGCACCTTCCATTGCGCGAAAAGTGCCGTTGCCTGTGACTGAAAAGCTGCATTCATCGTAGTTCCCAATTTTTCCTGCACCGGCATCAAAAAGTGCTTGACGAATCCCTTCGGCATGGCTTGAAGGGGCATAGGTAGTCAGATTTTTTATGAGAGATGACTTGGGTTGTAATATTCGGCAGTCGTTAAGTCCTAATTTGGAGGATAGTTTGGCATTTACACCATGATAAACATTGTCGAGGTTGGTATGCATGGCATAAATCGAAATCTGATTTCTAATGGCCCTCAAAATAATTCTTTCGGTGCTGTTTCTACCGGTGATTTTTTTGATCCCCGCAAAGATAAGGGGATGATGGGCCACAATGAGGTTGCACTTTTTCAGGATGGCTTCTTCCAGCACAGCTTCCGTTACATCCAGCGAAACCAGAATGCCGGTGATTTCTACGTCTGATTCGCCAACCAATAACCCACAATTGTCATAACTCTCCTGCAATGCCAAAGGTGCTTTATCTTCCAGAAACTGAATAACTTGCTTTATTTTAACCATAGCGACCTATCTTTGGTGCAAATTAAATTTTTCCTGACAAATCCAGCAATGAAGAAGATATGGCTTTTATTCAGTTTGCCTTTGAGCATGCTTTACGGAGCCATGGTGGCCATTCGAAATAGTTTCTATTTGAATGGAATATTTAAGCGGGTTTCTTTTGGCATACCCATCATTTCTGTCGGAAATCTGAATGCGGGTGGCAGCGGCAAAACACCGATGGTTATTCTCCTGTTGGCTCATTTGTCTCCTGTAAGTGAAGTGGCGGTTCTAAGTCGGGGATATGGTCGCAAATCAAAAGGATTCAGATGGGTTGAATTGGATGATACGGCAGAATTGTCGGGCGATGAACCTTTAATGATTAAAAGCAAATTCCCGAAAGCATTTGTGGCCGTATGTGAAAGTCGGGTATCAGGGGTAAGGCAAATGCTAAAAGATGCCCCTCAAATAAAGATAATTTTGCTCGACGATGCATTTCAGCACCTGCCTATTCAGCCATCCTTAAATATTCTGCTCACCGACCATTCGAAGCCCTACTTTATGGATTATCCATTTCCGGCCGGATTGCTGCGCGAATTTAGAAGTGGAAACCGCAGAGCCGATATCATTGTGGTAACCAAATGCCCTGAGTTCCCTGATTCTTTTGTTAAAACTAAATGGAAGCAATCCTTGCATTTGAAACCGCATCAACAATTGTTTTTTGCGAAGTATGTGAATGGGGAATTTAAACCTGTGCAAGGGAACTTGAATCCACAACTATCAACTGTCTTGGTAACGGGTATTGCCAATGCCGACCCCTTGAAAGATTTTGTAAGTACAAAACTCGAGTTGAGTCAACATTTCTGCTTTAAAGATCATTTTTCATACCACCGTGAGACTTTCGAACAAATAGCAAGAAATCACCCTGGTGAGATTAATGTGATCACCACTGAAAAAGACTGGATTAAATGGGGGCCTTTTCTAAATCAGATACAACAATGGAATATTATGATTGTGCCTGTTCAGGTCACAGTAAGTCAACATCAAGAATTCAATGAATTGTTGACCCAATTAACCCGAAACAAAATGAATTATGGACAAGGTAAGACCTAAAAAGAAGTTAGGCCAACATTTCTTGACCGACCTAAGGGTTGCTGAAAAACTGGCCCATTTAGTGGCAGAATTTCCTTTAATGCAGGTACTTGAAGTGGGTCCCGGGATGGGTGTTTTAACACAATATCTCCTTCAAATTCCGGAGAGAAAATTAAAAGTGATTGAAATTGATTCGGAGTCAGTTGCTTATTTGAAAGTGCATTTTCCAGCCTTGTCTGAGGAGGTAATTGAAGCTGATTTTCTAAACTATTCTTTTGCAGACTTGTATGCTGATCAATTTATTCTGTGTGGAAACTACCCGTATAATATTTCGTCGCAGATTGTTTTTAAAATGATTCAACATCGCGAGAGCATCCCTTTTATGGCAGGAATGTTTCAGTTTGAAATGGCGAGGAGAATTGCTTCTGCCCCTAATTCTAAAGAGTATGGTATTATCTCCGTCATAACGCAGGCATTTTACGAGGTAAAGCTCGAATTCAATATTGAACCCGGTGCTTTTTTCCCACCTCCCAAAGTGCGTTCAGCCGTGATTAGCTGCACTAGAATGGATGGTCAAACGCTCGATTGTGATGAAAAACTATTTATTGAAGTGGTCAAAGCCTCCTTTTCTCAACGAAGAAAAATGCTCGGGAACTCAATTTCAAGATTTAATATTCCAAAAGACGTGTTTCAGCAGAATGAATTTGCTAAATTGCGCGCTGAAAATCTAACCGTTGCTGACTTTGTCAGCCTGACAAATTTTATTGAGAAACACCGAAAATAAGATGGGCGATGCAGCATTACCAGCTTACCCGAGAATTCATAGATGAGTTCATTGCTCACATTGATGAGCAACGTGAATCGGAATTGCGGTCCATTCTTCTAAAATTATTTCCGGCCGATATAGCAGAGCTTTTTAATGAACTGGATAAAGACCAGGCTGTGTATGTAATGCATGTTCTGGATACAGTAAAAAAGGTAGAGGTACTGGCAGAATTGGAACCCGATGTCCGGGAGTCGCTACTAAGAGGGTTTACACCAATTGAAATTGCCCATCAATTCATTGAAAATATGGATTCGGATGATGCGGCTGATATTTTAAGTGAATTTTCTTCATCAGAAGTTAATGAGATTATCAGTCATATCCAGGACCGGGAATATTCTCTGAATCTAACGTCTCTTCTAAAATATCCCGAAGATTCTGCCGGTGGTTTGATGGCCCGAGAATTAATTAAGGTGAATCAGAATTGGACCGTCGCTCAGTGTACAGAAGAAATTCGAAAACAAGCAGAGGAAGTAACCAAGGTGTATTCAGTTTATGTGGTGGATGACAGCGACACACTGGTAGGCACTGTATCTCTTAAAAAAATTATTTTATCCAAGGCACAGACCAAAGTGGTTCAAATTTCCGAATCCAATATCATTTCTGCCAATATTTACACCAAGGGAGAGGAAGTTGCTCGCTTGATGAAAAAATATGATCTTGAATCGATGCCCATAACCGATACCCTGAATCGCTTAGTGGGAAGGGTAACCATTGATGACGTGGTAGATTTAATTCAGGAGGAAGCAGAAAGAGATTATCAGTTGTTATCCGGTATTTCGGAAAGTGTTGAAAGTGATGATACAATTTGGTTGTTATCCAGAGCTCGCTTGCCGTGGTTGGTGATAGGTCTGATGGGTGGAATTGCCAATGCGGCTGTGATTGGTAGTTATGGCGATATCTTGCAAAGAAATGTTCAACTCGCATTTTTTATGCCTTTGGTTGCTGCAATGGGCGGTAATGCAGGTGTGCAATCCAGCGCAATCATTGTTCAAAGTATTGCCAATGAAAGCATTGGTTCGGATAGTATTACGAAACGATTGGGAAAGGAATTTTTTGTTGCAACCTTTAATGCTTTGATTTGCTCAGCGCTATTGTTCGGAATCGCCTATTTCATGGGACAAAGCACGGCCATTACTTTGGTAGTAGGTATTTCTTTATTTGCCTCCATTGTTTTTGCTTCTGTTATGGGAGCTACCATTCCTTTATTGCTAGATCGATTAAAGATAGATCCGGCATTGGCAACCGGGCCTTTTATCACAACGTCTAACGACTTACTCGGAATGTTTATTTACTTTCTGATAGGGAACTTACTCCTCACTTAATATTCTAAATGTAAGAAAAGAAATGTGGATGTTGGATTATTTTCTCACAGTCATGCGACGGGTAAGTTTTTCTCCGTCTGCTTCGAGTGTATAGAGATACACACCTTCAGGATAGTTGGTTACATCCAAAATGAAACGCTTGTCAATCACTGAAAATTCGTCCACCACTTTACCAAGAACATTGTAAATGGTTAAAGTTGCTTCAGAAGAAGTAAAAGATAAGTCGATTACAGTTTTGCTGTTAGCCGGATTAGGATAGTTCTGCCCAAGCTTAATGCTCTGAGCTTCAGTGCCTGAAGGGTAAATCGGACCAATCGCTTTGCCGGGTAGGGCGGCGAAAGTCAAAGCTCCCATCATCACAATCATTAATAGTACTCCTTTATTCATACACTGATTCGTTTTACGAAGATATATTAAAAATCGTTCCAATCCAAAAATCCTTTTAAAATCGTTGAAAAATTATTCAGAGGTGTTCACTGTAGAAGACAAGTTGTATGAATTAAGTTGCAGCAAGTTGCAGCAATGGGCAAATAAGGGTTGATTTGATATCTTTAAACCATAAGATAAGATCAAAAGGAAAT
Organism: Bacteroidia bacterium; assembly: GCA_044339595.1. GTDB lineage: Bacteria > Bacteroidota > Bacteroidia > NS11-12g > UBA9320 > CAZTGZ01. Next base: position 31,872 of record JBIIVF010000001.1, on the reverse strand, counting down.
TGTAAAATCTAAGTCTGAGATCAATAAGTCAAAGTCTTTTTCAATTTTCAAAATTTCAGACCTTACTTTTGAAAACAGTGCAAAAAAAATCAATTCATCAATACTACCCTGTGCGTGGTTGGAGTTTCTTGGGCAGATTGTTGTTAATTCCATTGAAGGCATTGTTTAAATTAATCGCCTATTTTAATAAATCGAGATGGGGTTATCCACTGAAAAGCTTTGAAGAAAATCCGGCCTACTTTACCTGGAAAGATGCCCTTTATTTGGGGGCTAAATATTACGGTAAGCCACATGAGTCCGGACAAATTGCTGACAGTCAACGCTCTTTAAAAGAAATCACCGGACAAGCAGATCGGTTGATGATTCATGCAGGCGGAGACCTGATGCCTTATGAAGTGATGATAAATGGTCGATCCGATGAACTTTGGTCTTTATGTGGGGAGGACTTTTTTGGAAGTGATATTACCATGGCTAATCTGGAGACGCCCATGGATTTTTTTAAAAAACCTTCGTATGTTCCTGAATTAATGCTCAACGACATGCAGTTCAATGGTAGTAGAGCATTGCTGGATGTATTTACAGCCCATGGGAGTTATAGCTACGATTATCTCAGTCTGGCGAACAACCACATGCTCGATGCCGGCACAAGCTCGTTAAAAGAGACGATGCAATTTCTTGACAGTCGTAAAATTCCGTTCTCCGGAGCGCGTCGTCATAAGGGGGAAAATGACTTCGTAATCCTCCAAAAAAATGGGTTTAACATCGGGATTGTGAATTACACCTATTCACTCAATCGGGTGAATCCGGATGATGAGGCGATGGATATTATCTGCCATTTGAGATTAAATGATCCTTTGAGCGATATTCATCCACTTTTTGATGCACTCAAAGCCGCTAAAAGTCAAGGGGCAGAGGTGGTGATTGCCTCGCTCCATATGGGCAATGCCTATCAATGCTATCCCTCTGAACATATCAGAAATCGGGTATTGGAGATTTTTGAATTCGGGGAGCCGGACGTTATTTTTATCCATCATCCGCATAATCTTCAGCCTTCTGAAGTGGTTCATTATCACCGCAAATCTGATGGAAAAGAAGTTCGGGGAATCGTGTATTATTCCTTAGGGGATTTTGTTGCGTATGATATTTTTAGCTGGAGCCACTTAACCGGTTATGCCACCCTTGAGTTGGCCAAAACACCCTCCGGAGAAGTACTCATTAACAGTGGATTTAAGTTTTTATATCTTCATTGCGATAAGATGGGGAATTTTAGGTTCATCCCATGGGATTTAGCCCAGACAGATAAAAAGTATCAGGACGATCACTATTTCTTCTTAAAGGATTGGTATGACCGACATGCGTGCAACTTTTTTCAAAATAATTAGACGAAAGCAATAAAAAACACGACTTGTAATTGTCGTTGTAATTACTTAGATTTGTTATCGACAACACTTTAATGGATCAGTTTTTATTGAAATTTGCCCGTTTTCGGATTTATTTTGGATTGCTTTTGCTCCTGTCATTTTTTAGCGCTTGCAAAACAGAAGTGGTAAACAAAACGTATGATGGCAATCAAGCCCTGCTGCCGGGTACTGTGCCAACCGTTAAAGTAGAAAACTACGTAAACCGCTTGTACATCGATTTATTGGGCAGGGTTCCAACTCAAAATGAAATGAATCTTGAAGTAGCAAGACTCAAAGATGGAAAGCTTTCAAAAGATGTGAGACTCAATCTAATCACACGTTTACAATCCAGTGACACCTTTGTAGAAGGAGATTCTTCTTACAAAAAGGCATACTACCAGCGGATTTACGATATGGTGAAATCAAGCTTATGCGAAGGGGCGGCAGACGGTGAGTTTACCCGTCACGTAGGATTGGCACAATTTTCTTTAACCATTGCCAGATTAGAAGGAGATTCTGTTCGAGTTTTTCAGGCACTGGAGCAAATGGCGAGAAATGGCAGAATTGTAACTTCAAAAGATGAGTATCGTTTTGGCAGCATTACGCTGAATGAAATGTATGCGCGGATGCTCGACAACAATGTATACGACAACATCAACATGAATACGTTCAATTTTGTGAATGCATCTTTTGACGATTTGTTTTATCGTTTCCCCACCAAAATAGAATTTGAAACAGCCTATTCTATCATCGAAACCAATAAATTGGGAGCTTTGATGGGTAGTTATGCTTCCAATAAGAGGGAGTATTGTCTATTGCTCTGCCACAGCGACGAGTTTTATGAAGGAATAATAAAATGGGTATTTCAGAATTTACTGGGAAGAGAACCAAGAACTGAAGAGACGGCTGTATTGTTCAAAGAATTCAAATCCAACGGAGATTTACCGGCCCTGCAACAAAAAATTTTGGTAACGGATGAATATGCAAATTTCTAAGTCAGTCATATGGGTAGGATTACTTTTTTATATGTCCGTTTTGGCGGGATGTAAAAAAGAACTGATCAACGCAGATTATGGAGTGAATGAGACTCCGGTAAACAGTCAGTTTATCAAAAAGGGAAAGGCCAAAAGTGATGCTCAATATATTTCCATCCTTTCCACCAACTTACTCCAAAAACCTATTTCAGTGAATGAGTTGGTAAAGACTGAAAATGTTATTTATTCTATTGGAGATCGTGCTTTGGCTTATGAATTAATCATCAGCAATTACATGAATTCTCCAAGTCGGCAAATTCCTACCGATATCGAAATGCGGGCAGATATTGATGCATTTATCAAAAAGACCTACCGGAGATTTTTTGTACGAGATCCAAGTGAGCTGGAAGTTACTTTTTTTAGAAACTATATTGAAGCCAATCCTAATGTGACCACAGAATTGGTTTATACAGCATTTTCGGCATCAGAAGAATATCAGTTTTATTAAACCGGGCAACATGAAAAGAAAAGAGTTTATCCAAAAATCAGCCCTGTTGGCCGCCGGAAGTTTGGCATTCCCTTATTTGCTTCCTTCAGGGCGATTATTTGCTAAAACCGGAACGCCCTTGGCGGATCACGTTGTGTATGTCTTATTTGCCGGTGGTGTTAGACATCAAGAGAGCATTTTGCAACGTTATTTAGATGATAGTCAGGGGCTTGAATATGCCGGTAACATCATGTACAACATGCTGGATGGTGAAGCTCCAACCAATAAAATTGTCTACGGAACTTCACCTCCGGGCGATGTGCCTTTTAGCAGGCCGATACCAAAATTATTGAATACTACGCTTCAGAAGCAGGGGACCCTTTTTCGTGAGGTCAGGGCTGTGAACGGAGGGCATTATGGTGGCTTGACATCATTGCTCACCGGCACGCGGGCCGCAACACAAGGTTTAAAAGTGAGACCCCAAAATCCAACTATATTTGAATATCTGCGTCGTCATAGAGGGTTCAAAGCTACAGATGCCTGGTTTATTGGCAACACCATTGGCAGTTCAGTGCCGCTGCTCAATTGCAGTAATCACAGTGCCTATGGTCTCGAATATGGAGCTAATTTCTTCGCACCACTGATCACCTTTGGCCAACAGGGGAGAGAAGTGTTATCTAATGCGAAAGTTTATCATCCTCAAGAAGAAATGGAGCCCATTTATAAAATGAAGCAATTTTTAGATAATGTTTTCAGGGTAAAAAATGGAGAGATTCCAAATATCACCAATACAGAAGAGGAGAAAAATAATATAAAGGAGTTCATAAAGTCAATATTTCAGCGACAACAATCCGGCGGCATCGCCTCACCTCCTGTAAATGACAACAGCGATTTGTTGAATGTTTCCTATGCTGCGGAAGTGATGAAATGGTTTAAACCGAAAATTACCGTAGTTAATATGAGTAACGTAGATGGTTGTCATTCGAGCTTTTCCGGTTATTTGAGAGCACTCCATAGAGCAGATCACGCTGTTGGATTTTTATGGAATTACATTCAAACACAAATCCCTGAAATGGCCGGTAAAACCATCATGATTGCTACTCCTGAATGCGGTCGTAATCTTAGACCTAATCCAATTCAGGATGAAAATGACTGGTTTGCATTTGACCACAGCGGAGATGCAAATACACAGCGCATTTTCACTTCCATGGCAGGTCCTAATGTCCCCACCAACCTGATGTTGGGGAATGACACAAGTCCGGTTGGTTTAGCCACAGACAATGTACTGACCATCGCAGAAATTTTCGGTATTAAAGATGATGTGGCCAATGCCGGTATTATTGACGGCGCGAGTCGATCTTTATTTGACAGAATATGAGAAATCTGTTACTGATCGGAATCGGCCTGTTTGCGATGCTATCTGCATGTTCTGAGAAGGGCACAGAGCCATCGAACCCTTACAATCAGAAGGATAACAATGTTTACATCGGTATAGACGGTGTAGATACGACGCCTGATCCTGAGTCGATCGCCGGATTGCACAAGAATATATTCAAGCCAACCTGTGCCAATAGCGGTTGTCATGATGGCAATTTCGAGCCGGATTTCAGAAGCATTACCAGTACATACAACACCTTGGTCAATCAACCCATCATTAAAAATGATGAGCTCAATCCGTTTACTTCAAGGGTGACTCCTGGAAATGCAGCTACTTCTATGATCTTGAAAAGACTGACCGAAGATTTGAACAATAATTCGGGCATCATGCCATTGGTTACCGAGCCGGGCAGTGACTGGAAATTTAAAAAAGATGAATACATCAACAATATAAAAAAGTGGATAGAGAATGGGGCGCTCGATATCAACGGGAAAGGGCCGGAAGCGGTGAATTTTCCTGTTCAATTGCAAGGAATGCAATTATATCAAAATGGCAACTTGGTCAACCGCCAAAGTCATTATAATTTCATGGAAATAAATTCAGGTGCCGGAACGGTTGAAGTCTGGATTTCATTTGCCGACGATAAAACACCGGTGGGCAATCTGACCGGTCTGAAGGCCAGTTTTTCTAAAATGGCCAATGTTTACGATTCGTTGAAGGAATACAATATAGAATTTGTTTCTACCCCGAAATCAGCCCTTGGTTTTTACAAGGAAATGGTTGATTACCATCACAAAATCACCATTGATACCCGACAGATTGCAATGGCCGGAGATGTTTTATGGATAAGAACAAAAATAGGAGATGGTGTGAGTGCCCCCTCCCAATTACCCAATGATAACAGTCTGTTCAGCGCTAAACGTTACTGTGCAATTAAACTGCAATGAAGAGGGTATTTTATATCGTGATGATTTCAATTTCTGTTTGGGGTTGCAGTGCAGATGACGCAGTTTTACCCTCAAACAATGTGATACCGAATATCCGATACATCAGCATTACTCCTGAAATTGTAAATCAGTTTACGGATAGTGTCATTGTTACTTTCGAGTATGAAGATGGGGATGGTGATCTTGGACATAAAAACCCGGATATCCTATTGCTCGAAGTCCAGGATGCCCGATTGACCAATCCCGACTTTTATTATGTGCCACCCATGGCACCTATTGGCAGCAACATTAAAATTAAAGGTTCTATGCAGTTGCGTTTGCGCAATACTTTCTTGTTAGGTTCCGGCGGAGACGAGCGCACACAATATGATATAAGAATGAAAGATCGCGCAGGTAATTGGAGCAATTATATTCAGACTAAAGAAATCACCATCAAAAAATAGATGCGTAAGCTTAGTTTTTTATGTATTCATCTCATCTATATTCTCCTTTCACATGTGCAAGGTCAGAATATCTACAGTATGCAAAACTACCGGGTTTACGACTGTAAGGGAATATTTACAGACAGCGACCTCGGCATTATAAAGGGTGATTATGCACACAATGAGCGACTCATATTTTCGGTTTGTGTTCCCGGTGGAGATTATGTTTCCTTAGAATTTGATAGCTTTTGTACGGAAAAAGATGTCGATTTTTTGCAATTTTATGATGGACGTGACACATTCGCAGCCAAAATAGGAGGCCGACATCATGGCACTAAATCACCCGGAGTGATCAAATCATCTGATTCTTGTCTTACTATTTATTTTCAGTCAGATGCAAGTGTCGCTTGTTTTGGCTGGAAGGCCAAGTGGAGAACAAAGATTTTACCCCTGCCTTCTCCTAAATTCGTTCGAAAACCGATTGTGAGTTGCAGTACTTCCGTTTTGCGCGTTAGACTGGACCAGAAATTCATATGCGACTCTATTTATGATAGTACATTCACTTTGTCAGGTTCATTCGTCCCTGCAATCAGCAAAGTAACTCCCATTGGGTGTGTAAATGGAGAAACGGATTCATTTGAAATCACGCTGAGTTCAGGGCTAAACCGCGGAGGTAGTTATGCTTTGCGCTTCAGAAGTGTGAAATACGATCGATGCGATTCTGCCTGGATTCTTGAGGCAAATACAACTTTTAGTATTACCGATTGTCCTATAAACGTAACCTTAAGAGCGGCACCAGACACCATTTGTGAGCGGGGTTGCACAAATATTTTTGCGGATGTGAATGGAGGGGACTCCACAAGATACGCCTATTCATGGAATCAGGGATTGGGCAATGCAAAGCCCCCTTTGAAGGTGTGTCCAATGATCACAACCACCTACATTCTAACCGTCAGTGATGGCGTAGCGATACCCGGTTCGGATACCATTACCATTGTAGTAAAACCTAAGCCATTGGCGCCTAAAGATACTTCCGTTTGTCAAAGTGGCGGTGCCTTTGTATTAAGTGGAGATCCTGTCGGGGGCACCTGGAAAGGTAAAGGGATCACCAATGCATCCACCGGTAATTATTTGCCCTTTTCGGCCGGTGCAGGAAGAGATACCGTGTTATACCTGATAAACGGATGTGCTGATACAGTGGTTGTAGATGTTCGAGCCATCAGCGGAGGATTGCCAAATGCGGCATGCCCGGGAACGTCGCCGTTTTTTGTTTCAGGCCATTCACCTGCCGGTGGTACCTGGAGTGGTCCAAAGATCAATGCTGCAGGTCTTTTCAATCCGGATTCGTCAGGGATTTATGTGGTGACCTATACCTGGAATGGTTGCACTGCGAACAAAATAATTAATGTTGATTCTATCAAGGTGCCGGATACAGACACCATTTGTTTATCGGCAGGAAACATCACCTTGTCATTCACGCCTCAAGGGGGCACTTGGAGTGGCACAGGAATCATCAATACCAATTTGGGCATTTTTAATACGAATACGGCAGGAATTGGCACCAAAAACCTCATCTATACCATGCGCGGATGTCGTGATACTTTAAAAATGACGGTTGAAAATATCAATGCGCGTGGAAATCAAGTGATTTGTCTATCACAACCTTCGTTTACCATGTTACCAGGTATTCCGGCCGGCGGATACTGGAAAGGGAAAGGGGTCGCAGATTCTGCCATGGGAGTGTATAATCCGGCTTTGGTGGGTAAGGTAACCAACGATACGATTGAATACATCTACGGTGATTGCAGTGCCAAAAAAATCATGTATTTACGCAATGTCTACGTTTACGTGAAGAATAAAAATTTCTGTATTGAGAATCCTCAGATTTTACTCGATTTCAATTCCGTTCAGGTAACACCATTTGGAGGTCTTTGGAATGGTTCAGGGATTAGTTCATTGTATTACTTTACGCCTTCTTTGGCAGGTTACGGTAGCCACAAATTGATCTATGATTTTAACGGGTGTTTGGATAGTACTACATTTTTGGTATATCCAAAAAGCGATATTCAAAAGGATACCAGTTTTTGCGTAGCAGACCCGTCATTTAAGCTCAGGAATGCAGAAACCGGGGGCAAATTTTTAGGGAATGGAATCATAGATTCGTTGAATGGGGTATTTAACCCGGGAAGAGCCGGTGTTGGAATTCATATCATCCGATATCTATCCAAAAACGGTTGTAAAGATTCGGTGAGAATTACCGTGACAGGCTTGCCGATTGTGCAGTTGAGTGGTGCGGCGGGTGTTCATTGTTTCAGAGACACCCTCATTTCTTTGACCGGTTCTCCGTCAGGAGGAAATTTCTGGGGAAATGGGGTCAATATTAATCAGTTTAACCCCTCTATGGCCGGTTCGGGAAACCATACCCTTTATTACCGTTATGGCACGTCTACGTGTTACCGAATTGATTCAATCGTGGCCACCGTTATGGCTGGATTGAAAGTGAAAGCATTGAGCACCAATGATACCCTTTGTAAAGGGGGATCAGTGCAGCTTGATGCCAAAGGAAGCGGAGGGATCACTTCGGATTATTCATTCCGTTGGTCGACCGGACAAACCGGAAATAGTTTGTTTTATACCCCATCCATTACCGGTTATCACAAAGTTTGGTTGAACGATGGTTGTTCGAATGAAGCCACCGATTCTGCTTACATCGTGGTGCATCCTGCTGTAACCGCTGCCATTCTTACGAGCCCCATTAAATGTTATGGGGAAAAGGGGTTTGCGGAAGTCACTCCCGGCACAACTGATCCTTACACGGTAACTTGGAACACAGCTCCACCTTTTAAAGGTTATCGCTTAACCGCATTCGTTTCAAATCGTTACACCTTAAGCATTAAAAACCAAGTGACCGGCTGTTTTCTCGACACGTTCACCACCATCCCCGGATATCCAAAAATAAAAGCATCTTTCATAACCATTCCCAGAACCGGTTTTTGTCTGGATCCTTTCAATCCTGAGTTAAGAATCATCAATCAAAGTCAGGGTGCCGAGAGTGGAACGTGGTTTTATGGAGATGGTAAACAAGAAAATTTTGATCCGGCATTCAACCCATTCCACATTTATTCTCCGGATACATCCAGATATACCGTAAAATTGGTCGTATTTAATTCCGGAGGGTGTTCAGACAGCCTTTCACTCCCGGTTTGTTTGAACGATTCTGTTTACGCAATCATTCCCAATGCTTTTTCTCCGGATGGAAATAATAAAAATGAAATTTTCAGGCCGTTGGTGGTTGGAACGAATTTTTACGAATTGGTAATTTACAATCGATGGGGTGAAAAAGTGTTTCATTCGATGGATAAAAATGAAGGTTGGGATGGCAGTTATAAAAGCGCTGCATGTCAGAATGGAGTTTATCTGTATATTTTAAATTACAAGGGTAAAAAGTCGATTTTGAAACAAGAAAAAGGCACTTTGTTGCTGATAAGGTAGATTTGTTCCGAAATCTTTTGATTCCATTTTGCAAAATAGAAAGTATCTCTTACCTTTGCAGACCTTTTTTAGAAATAATAAACATTCAAAAGTGGATACTTTAAGTTATAAAACCATTTCGCTCGGCAAAAACTCCATTGAAAAAAGATGGTTTGTGGCCGATGCTGAAGGCAAGACATTGGGTAGATTTACCTCCGAAATTGCCAAAATTATCAGAGGCAAGAACAAGCCTGGATTTACACCTAACGCAGATTGCGGTGACCATGTTATCGTATTGAACGCAGAGAAAATTGCCTTAACAGGCAGTAAGATGACCGATAAAGAATATCAATTCTATTCTGGACACCCTGGTGGAAAGCGCATTGTAAAGGCCAATGATATGTTGGCGAAGCGTCCAGAGTTTTTGGTTGAAAAAGCCGTTAAAGGAATGCTTCCAAAAACAAAGCTCGGTCGTAAGGTGTTCGGTAATCTGCATGTATTTGCAGGAAACAGCCATCCACATGAAGCTCAACAACCTGAAAAATTAGATATCTGATTTATAATATAATGGAATTAATCAATACATCCGGTCGCAGGAAAACTTCAGTTGCAAGGGTTTATATGACCCCTGGAACAGGCAAGTTTGAAATCAACAAAAAAGACCTGAACGCCTACTTTCCGTCGGCGTCTCATCAGTATAGTGTAAACCAACCATTTGAAGTTTGTAAACTTTCAGGTCAGTATGACGTGAAAGCAAATCTCAATGGAGGTGGACTTGCAGGTCAAGCCAATGCATTAAAATTAGCCATCGCGAAAGCCATCGTCGAAATTGATGCTGAGTACAAGCCCTTATTGAGAAAAGAGGAATTGATGACGCGTGACTCAAGAATGGTTGAACGTAAGAAGCCAGGTCAGAAGAAAGCGAGAAAGAGATTCCAGTTCAGCAAACGTTAACAGCAGAATATTCATGTCAAACTTAACCACACAAGATCTTTTAGATGCCGGTGTTCATTACGGACACCTTACCCGCAAATGGAATCCGAAGATGGCTCCCTACATTTTTATGGAGCAGAACGGAATTCACATCATTGATCTGAATAAAACCATTGCCAAGCTTGAAGAAGCGCAGGCTGCGGTTAAAAATATTGTTAAATCAGGTCGCAAAATACTTTTCGTGGCTACGAAGAAGCAAGCCAAGGAGTTGGTTGCTGAACAAGCTAGAAATGTAAATATGCCGTATGTAACCGAGCGTTGGTTGGGAGGTATGTTAACCAATTTTGCTACTGTTCGTAAAAGCATCAAGAAGATGCAAAGCATTGACAAGATGGCTTTGGATGGTACTTACATGAATCTCAACAAAAAAGAGAGATTGATGAAAGACCGTGAAAAAGCTAAACTTGAAAGGGTATTGAGTGGGATAGAAGAATTAAATCGTCTTCCTGCAGCCTTGTTCATTGTGGATATTAAACGCGAACACATTGCAGTAGCAGAAGCTCAAAAATTGAATATCCCAATTTTTGCCTTAGTAGATACCAATTCTGATCCTACTTTAGTTGACCATGCAATTCCGGGGAATGATGATGCATCAAAAGCAATCGAAATCATTACTACAGCTATTTCTTCCGCTATTATTGAAGGAATGCAGGAGCGAAAAAAGGTAAAAGACGAGACTCAAAAAGAAGAAGAGGGAGTAGAAGAAACCTCAGAAGCAGCGAATTAATAAATAGTAAAAAAAATAATATGTCAATTTCAGCAGCAGACGTAAACCAGTTAAGAAAAATGACTGGGGCAGGTATGATGGATTGTAAAAAAGCCCTTCAGGAAACCAATGGCGATTTTGAAGCAGCCATCGATTTTTTGAGAAAGAAAGGTCAGAAAATTTCTGCCAATCGTGCTGACCGTGAGGCAGCAGAAGGAGCCGTAATCGCGAAAACATCAACTGACAACACAGTCGGAGTTGTAATCGAATTAAATTGCGAAACGGATTTTGTGGCTAAGAACGACGAGTTTGTTGCTTTGGCCAATGAAGTGGCATCTATCGCACTGGCTAACAAGCCGGCAGATTTGGAAGCACTCAAATCCCTCAACATCGGCGATGTAACCATTGGAGAGCGTTTGCTTTCTGAAATGGGAAAAATTGGAGAGAAGATTGAGGTATCTAATTATGAGATTCTTGAAGGTCCTTCAGTAGTAGCTTATATTCATGCAGGAAATCGTATTGGTGTTTTGGTTGTAATGAACCAGTCCGCTAGCAATGCCATTACCGATGCAGGTAAAGATGCGGCTATGCAGGTGGCAGCGATGTTCCCGGTAGCAGTAGATAAAGATGATGTAGATTCATCCATCATCGAGAGAGAATTGGAAATCGGCAAAGAACAAGCAAGAGCAGAAGGTAAGCCGGAAGAAATGCTTGAGAAAATTGCTCAAGGCAAGTTGAATAAATTCTTTAAGGAATCTACTTTGCTAAATCAGGATTTTGTAAAAGACAGTTCTAAGACTGTTGGCAAAATGCTCGACGATACTAGTAAGGGCTTAAAGATTACCAAATTTAAAAGGGTAGCTTTAGGAAGTTAATTCCAGCAACTTATAGACGGTCACTGAAAAGTGGCCGTTTTTTTTGATATTTTTCTTAGATTTCGGCAGCAATTAAAAACATGGGGATGAGGTACAAACGCATTTTATTGAAGCTTAGCGGCGAGGCTCTTTTGGGTAGTAAGGAATTCGGTATAGATCCGGAAGTACTTCAACAATATTCAGAAGAAATAAAGGCCGTTTCAGATGCGGGAGTAGAAGTTGCCGTGGTGATTGGAGGCGGAAACATATTCAGAGGTGTGCAACTGGTGAAGGGGGGCGCAGTCGACAGAGCACAAGGCGATTATATGGGTATGCTTGCAACGGTCATCAATGCCATGGCCTTACAGGCAGCACTCGAAAGAATTGGTGTTTTTACTCGGTTACAGTCTGCTATAAAAATGGAGCAGATTGCCGAACCATTTATCAGGAGAAGAGCTGTACGTCACCTTGAGAAAGGAAGGGTAGTTATCTTTGGGGCCGGCACCGGAAATCCCTATTTTACAACAGACACGGCGGCTTCATTACGTGCAGTAGAGATAGAAGCCGATGTTATTTTAAAAGGAACCCGGGTGGATGGTATCTATACCGCCGATCCTGAAAAGGATTCAACGGCGACCAAATTTGATCAAATTTCATTCAGTGAGGTTTATCGCCAGGGTTTGAACGTAATGGACCTAACAGCCATAACTCTATGTCAGGAAAACAATCTTCCCATTATCGTTTTTGACATGAACGAAAGAGGAAATTTGGAAAAATTGGTCAAAGGAGAAAAAGTGGGTACCCTGGTTAGCTGATCATTTCTGCCGCTTCAACCTTTAAATATTACTTCTTAACCAGCTGAACTTTTACAGCTATTAGTCCTTTAGGACCGGATTCGGTTTCAAAAGTCACTTTATCTCTTTCTGAGATTCGGTCTATTAAACCATTGATGTGAACAAAAATGCTCTGTTTGTTATCAGAGTCTTCTATAAATCCAAAGCCTTTGGAATCATTGAAAAAGGAAACCACCCCAGTTCTTACATTGTCTCCTTCTTCTTGTGGCAATTGCTTTGGAATGCTGATCATGATGTCGTCTTCAGCAATTTCAGTTCTCTTACTAGGGTCAGGAGGTACATTGGTGAAATTTCCAAACTCATCCACATAAGCAATCATATCATCGAATGATTTGTTGTCTTTGGTGTTTGATTTCCTTTCCTGTTTTTTTGCCTCTTTGTCCTGACGTTTTTTAAGCCTCTTTTTTTCTGCTTCTTTTTTGTTCCAGGTCTCCTGTGATTTACTCATTTATTTTTTTGTGTCTTTTTTTAATTCAGAAAACGGTCTGTTAAAGTAAACAAGAACAGGACATTGGCTGATTGGTACAAAGATAATTAAAAAATTGCAGTAAATAAATGAACATTCAGGCAACGAAGGATAATTGTGATTTTGAGATTTTTAAAGAAAATCTTTTTAAAAAAAGGATTTTACAGTTTCTATGAACATGGTTGATGCTATTCTTGATTATCGAACCATTAAAAATATTCCCAATCCAATGAATAAAATCCCCACGACCATATTGATCTGACGAATTCTTTTGGGAGGAAGAAATCGGTTGAGTTTCTCGGCAAAGTAGGATAAGGCAAATTCAACCATAAATATTGCGCTCAGACTGCCTGCAAAATACCACGAAAGTTCACCAAAGGAGTATTTCATAACAGTCACAAGGTAGGTGTAGATGGCAAACCAACTGATCAAATTCACCGGATTTAAGAAGTTGAGCAGAAATCCTTGAGTTACAAAATAGGTGATACTTCCGGCTCGGCTAAAATTGGCCGCTTTGGGCTCTTTGTTTTTGCTCAAAATTTGGGATAATCCCATAACGATGATCAGAATACCCCCAGCTATCTTTACGGTATTTTCATATTGCTGCAAGAATGGAATGTATTGATTTCCAAATAAACAGATAGAGATGAAAATCAAATCAGAGATAATCACCCCTATTGAAATGGAGACGCCTTTTTTATATCCTAACTTTATGCTGTAATTAAGTATGGCAAAAAATACCGTCCCCAACATCAAGCTCAAAACAAATCCGGTCATTGCGCCGGCACCATAGGCCACCAAATATTTCATTCAGGTTCAAACCTAATGAAAAATTGAGAAAGCTGAATAGAATCTATAGTGCTTATCTCAGCAAGTGAATAACTCCGGAGTATTCATAGCTTTCATCATTCAGGCTCGTTACTTTCAATGAATAGGCATATACATCCTGTTGACAATCTGCACCGTTGAATGTGCCATCCCAACCTTTGTTGATATCATTGCTTTCAAAGATGATTTCACCCCAACGGTTGAAGATCATCATATTGTAAGTTTTAAACCCGCTGGCCACAACATTGAAGTCCTCATTTTTTGAAGGACCTCCCTTGCCCGGTGTGAATGCATTCGGAATAAATACCAATATGTCAGGCCCGATTCTGACCAAACGCATGGTGCTGTCTGTACAACCGTAATTGGTGGTCACCTTCAACCATACCTGATAATTGGCCGTATCGCCCGGGTAGTAAAACATTGGACTATGTTCGGTTGAGGTATCGGTATTGCTGTTTGGATCTCCAAAATCCCATTCATGTTTATCCAAATAACTGCCCAATACATTGCTGACTATAGATTGGTTAATAAATTTGAACCTCGGTAAGGCGGCGGTGGTGTAGTTATTTGGATTGGGTGTAAAGTCGGCTTGCGGATTCGGATATACTTCCACCTGTAGGCCCACAGAACTATCGCAACCCCGATCGCTCGTTACTTTCAAACTCACATTGCTCACCCCTTCTTTGGTATAACTGTGCACCGGGTTTTGAACCAAGCCGGTTGCTCCATCTCCAAAATCCCAGGCATAGGTAGCCGTGGCAGGATTTACCTTGTTATTGAATACCGTGTTAAAGGTTACAGCATGCGGATTACATCCATTCGGATCATCCGGCGTTACCGTTACATGTGGAATCGGATGCACCCTGATGGTCAATAAGTCATCCACAAACGGACAAGCATTGCCATCTTCGGTCATAACATACAACAACAGTTGTTGCATGGTATCATGGGTGGTGCTGAAGGTAAAGGTTACAGGATTGCCTTTGGCATTGTCTACCGTTCCACCACTCAGTGGCATCCAGGTAATCGATGGGGTATTGGCAAATCGGGCAGATACCAACTTGCTCATCAGCGGACTGCGGCATGTATCCAAATCAGCTGTCAGTATTTCTACTTCCGCCAAGGCTTCTACCATCGAGGTAATAGAATCAGAACCCGAACAACCCGTTACCGGATTGGTATATCGGTATATCATTTTTAATGAAACACCCGTCGGTGAAGTGGCCGGTGAGAACCTGCCTGCACTCACTACGCCGGTTTGAGGAGAACTCCAGGTTCCGCCTGATGGTGTGGCACCAAGTGTAATCGGGGCTTCATTCTCACAGACCAAGGGCGGCAAAGGTGTTGGCGTTACTTTTGGCAACGGATTGATGGTTAATGTAGTATCCTTCCAAACCGGACATCCGCTCGCTGTATGCAAGTAACGCATGTAATAGGTCTTACCCAATGGGTCTGTTTTGCGGGTATCTAAAGTGTCGCCTAGAATAGAACCAGCCGGCATTTTGGTATATCCCAAGGTATCCATACTGATCCAAATACCATCTTTAGGATCAACCTTACTCAAAGTATTCAAGCTCACCAAGCCGTCATTCCAACAAAGTGGTTTAAAGCCAATCCAACTTATTTTCGGAACCCTAACAATTCTAAAGAATGCAGTATCCTTGTTGCGACATCCTGATCCATCTCTGAAACTAAACTCTAAGAACAAGGTATCTTCATTCTTGGAGCCCAAGTTCATAGTAGTTTCATCAAAGTTCAATTCATAATCGGGGAATAGAGGAGATCCTACATTTTTGATTAAATCAGATTCTTTGTATCCTCGGCAATCCACACATTTCCATTCTTGGGTTCCCAAATTGGGGTTACCCGGTTGTAAAACGTGTTTGATGAGCTTGGTCTTTTGCAAATCCTGGCAGTAATAACCTTCCTTTAAGGTCACTCTAGGTAAAGGATTTACCACAATTTTTATGGAATCTCGATTGATACAGGTTGTAGCCGGATCGGTGTATTCGTAAACCAAACTCCAAGTAGTTTTATTGGTTGGGTCACAAACTTTGCCGGTTAAGAAAGTTTTATCAAACACAACGATGTCTGAACGCTGATTTGAATACCATTTTCCTCCTGCCGGTGCCGGCGTTGGACTTAAAAGATTTAAACCGATATCTCCGGCATCGCAGCAAACACTTTGGTCGGTCGGTTTGGTGATGACCGGCAACGCGTTCACCTTTACATTTATCGTATCAGCATGATAGCAGGTTGTTGTATCTTCAGTCACAAACAATTCGAGCTGAAAGTCGGTGGTTACTTTAATCGGAAATTTCAAAGTACTGGCTGTGCCTTTATTGATTCTGATCGGAGCGTTGCTGGTGATATCCCACCATCTATAGGTACCGGATTTGCCATTGCCTGCAGTATCTAATCCTTGGGCGACCAATACCAGACTGTCATTCCAGCATTTTACCTGATCCACTCCTGCATAGGCGGTAACAACATCATTCACGTATAGAATGGCCGTGTCTTTCCCAATACAGCCTAAGCTATCCACCACATGTAATTCATAGGAGCCTTTTTGATTAATTCTCAGGATGGAATCACTTGAATAGGGAACTTTATTCAAATACCAGGTATATCTGAATGTATTGCCTTGATTTACCCAGGTTGAATCATTGATTTTTGTTTTTACCGTATCAATCACCGGAACAAATAGAGCAGAGTCATAAGAGCATATACGTAAATCCGGCCCGATTTTCACTTTGGGGTTTTCGCGCAAGAATATTCTGACCGTATCCCAAGCGGTGCATTTCGATCCATCCTGAACAAACAATGAAACTGCGGTATCTGTGGTCGGAGATATATCAAAATAGGAAAGCGTATCTTTTGAATTGTGAACAGAAGGTGTAGCCCATTTGTAAGATACCGGTGCTTTTTCATTTTTCAAGTATGGAGAAAATCGCAAAGTGGCGCCTATACAAACGAAGGTATCTTTTCCTAAAGCAAGGTTAACCTCCAGTAAATCAGGAATTATCAGCGTGTCATAATAGGTAGTTGGACAATCGTTTGGTTTGTTATTTACAATGTGCTGAAGGATATATTTCCCTCCTTTTCTAAAATGAACGACGTCAGAGTCTTTCGTGCTGATAAAAGTTCCAGTACTTTTAAAATAAGCCGTTTTCTTATCAAAAATGAGAATCCCTGTTGAGTCTCTGATTTGCCAATCATAGGAGGGGGTTCCGGCGAAATTATTGGCAGGAGTGGCTTTCGCAGAATAAAATCCGCAACCTAGGTCTGCGTATTTACGGGTGTCTTGAGCTTTTGGTTTAACGAGGATCCTGAAAGAACGGGTTGAACTGGCATTTTTAGGACAAGCATCATCGGTTACGGTGGCGGTAAATGAATAGGGAAGTGTGCTTGATGTTCCGACCGGAGGAGTCCAGCAAAATTCACCGGTTTTGAGTCGGTCATTTGGATTGAGAATCTTGAAAGTGGCTCCGGGAATACCCCTGTTCCAAGTTAAAGTTACCGTGTCAGGGGTAGGAGTGGGAGCAGGAGGAGGAGGCGTAAAAACCTTGTCATCCGTTGAGATGTTAAAGCAAATTTGTGACCCTTCACAAGTATTAAAAAGGTATTTGGTGTTCGTTATTCGTGGTGGATTGTTATCCGGACATTGCGTGACTATAAATTGCATATCCCTTCGCGTGATTCCGATATTCTTATACTTACCCGTCGAGTCTTTTCGCCATTCATCTATCTGCATCACAACTACCGCTACCTGACTGCAATCTGTGGGAGTAAAAATGATATCTCCTGATTCAGCATCTAAATAAAGACCTATGGGAGGATTTGCGTCCGGGTTTGTGTAGGGATGTTTAAGCGGGTTAGGATAATAGGCTTGAATAGGATTGGAAGGGGAGCGACCTCCATTGTAAGTATTGAGCTGATTTCTGTTTTGAAATGCTCCGCTAAATGAGTATGACAATGAATCATAATTGGCGGTATCTACCGCCCCGTTATTAAAAACATACGGCTGATTGCAACAGAGGATAGCTACCGGGTCATTGGTAAGGGCCGGTGAGGAGTTGCAAGGTTTTGCACAGGCATTGAGTTCAGCAAAGGTGAAGAAGGACTGTTGCTGTTGGCCTGTAGTTATAGCCACGTTTCTCACATACAACAAAGCGGAAAGCTCGAATCTGCAACATCCATTTCTCATGGCCGCCCTTAAATCTAAAGTTCCTTCAAAGGTGTGTTTCTCAATTCCGTATGGATACGAAGTATTGCAGGGTTGTGCACATTTGCTTTTGACAGCCTTACAAGTTTTTGTGATGTCAGTGATCGAGGTCCGGACAAGGTTCAAAGTTCCTACTGATGAATTGTTATCCATACATCGTATGGCAACCGCCGTGGGCGCAGTTTGTGAACTATTGCAGTTCTCGCTTGTGCCGCACTTTGGTGACTGGCTCAATACATAGCAACCATTACAATCACGGTAAAAATTAAAGGTGACTTTCCAAATACTGTCATTGGTGCCACTGCATCGGTAACTCAAATCTGAACCGATAATATGATCCGCCTTGCTTATTTGAGACAGCGGAATAAACAGGCCGAGTAAAATGATGTAAATAATCCGCATAATGAGACTTTATAATAGGATAACAAATGTAACCAATTCGTTGCTTCATGTGTAAAAAATGGCCATGTTTTCTGTCATATTCTTCATTCCTGTTGAAAAAAATACATTTTACGAGATTGTTTTTAGGTACTTTAGCCTGATTTGTAAGGAATTTACCCATCCTTCAACCATGAATTTTGTGTAATTTCGCAGTTCTTAAAATCGATTATGGCCGGCAGAACCGAAAAACTATCCAGACAAATTCAGAAAGATATGGGGACCATTATCGATAGGTTTGTTTCTCAGCATTTTTCGGGCACCTTAATTACGGTGACAGAAGCGATTGTAACGCCTGATTTGGGGCTCGCAAAAATATATCTCAGCATTATGGGAAATAAGCCCAAAGACCAGATGATTGAGTCGCTCGAATTGCACAATAAAGAATTGAGACATTCCTTGGCTGCCAGCTTGAAAAACCAGGTAAGGCGCATTCCGGAAATTAAATTCTATCTTGATAATACGCTCGACCATGCCTTGCGGATGGATGCTTTGATAGATCAACTGAATAAGCCAAAAGATTCTGACCCTTCTTCTTGAACATGAACATTGGTTTACGGTTAGCAAGAAGATATTTGTTTTCGGCAAAATCTGCCAATGCTATTCACATCATTTCCGGTATTTCAGTGGTGGCTTTTTTGGTCGGATCGGCTGCATTAATCATCATATTATCAGCGCTTAATGGTTTTGAAAGTATCGTTTCAGGGATGATTGGTTCCTTTGATCCACCCTTAAAAGTGACGCCAGTAAAAGGGAAGGTATTTAAGCCGGATGTCAATAAAATAAAACGCATCGAAGAAATGAAGGGGGTTTTGGCCGCTCGTTCATCTTTGGAAGAAAATGGTGTGATTACCTATCAAGATGCACAGGAAATTGTAAAATTGAAAGGAGTAGAACTAGACTATCCTGAACTACTCGGTCTAGACACATTGGTGATTGCAGGCAATGCTGACCTTAAGAGGGGCACCTCACCCATGGCGTTATTTGGAAGTGGAGTGGCCTCCAGATTAAACGTGAATGTGCACGGATTTAGCAAAGTTGGGATCTTCATACCCGACCGAAATGCCCGATATAATCCGCTCAATCCAACCGAATCATTGAATATGGATAATGTGCTGCCCGCAGGCATTTTCGTATTACAAGAAGACGTCGAAAAAGATTACGTAGTTGTTCCTATGGAGTTGATGCGCAATTTGTTGCAGTATACCAATGAAGTTTCAGCCATAGAGATATTCACTGACCCGAAGTCAGATCAGGAATCGCTCAAACAGGAAATTGGTGACGTGTTAGGAGACAAATTCATTGTCAAAGACCGAAGAGAGCAAAACGAAGCGGTATTTAAAATTTTCAAATCCGAGAAATTGGCGACGTATCTGATATTGCTGTTCATCCTCATTGTAGCATCCTTCAACATGATCGGGGCATTGACCATGTTGGTCATCGAAAAAAAGAAAGACATATTGGTTTTGAAAGCTATGGGTTTCACCTACAGGCAGATACGGTCTGTTTTTCTCTACGAAGGTTTGTTGCTGGCTTTAATTGGCGGGGCTGTGGGCCTAATCATTGGCGTGGGAGTCTGTTTATTGCAGCAAGAAATCGGTTTCATACCACTTGAGAATAGTGTTGTGGCTTATTATCCTGTTAAAGTAATCTGGCAAGATGTGCTATTGGTATGGATGACGATCGTGGTGTTGGGTTTGCTGAGTTCATTTTGGCCGGCTTATAATTCGGTGAAAACAGATGATGTCAAGTTAAGTTGAAAACGATATGAAATTTTTGATTGCAGGTTTGGGAAATCCGGGTTCAGAATATGTCCATACCCGACACAACATCGGATTTGATGTGCTCGATTATTTGGCGAAGGAAGCAGGAGCGACCTTTTCAGACGGACGTTACGGATGGGTAGCGTCATTTAAACTTCGCGGCAGGCAAGTCATTTGTATCAAACCCTCTACCTATATGAATTTGAGTGGTAATGCCGTCAGATATTGGATGCAACAAGAGAAGATTGCCCCTGAACATTTGCTGGTAGCTACAGATGACCTCAATTTAGATTTGGGGGTGCTGAGGCTGCGGGCAAAAGGGAGTCATGGCGGCCACAATGGTTTGCGCCACATCACTGAGGTGCTTGGATCAGATGCATTTCCACGGTTGCGTTTTGGCGTTGGAAATCAATTTGAGAAGGGTCGTCAGGTGGATTTTGTGTTGGGGAAGTGGAGTGAACTAGAACAGCCAACTGTAGACGCATCTATTGTCAAAGCCGCAAATGCTATACAGACCTTTTGTACAGAGGGTCTTCCAAGGGCCATGAATGTTTATAATGGTTGATGAGACACGACGTCATTAGATGTCACCACCGGGGGAAAATACTTGGCCCGGGCTTCATTAAACCATAACAGAGGAGGTGGTTTCTGTAGCGTAAAGTATTAATTTACAGCATAATGTATGCTGGAGCGTGCTCGAATATCTGAGGATGGCTAAAGGTCTTTAGTCAAACCTTGGACGACCTTATAACCTTGGAAAAATTCTTTGGCTACAATTCTCAAAAACGTATAAAATGGCACCGCCACAATCATTCCCATAATTCCACTCACGGTTCCGGCTATGAGCACTACCATGAAAATTTCAAGGGGATGTGCTTTAACACTGGTCGAATAGATCAAGGGCGAGAAAATGAAATTGTCCAATATTTGAGCGACACTAAAAACGGCTGCAATTTTTAAAATCAAGGGAAGCAATTCGAGTTGAAAATCAAGATGCAAATTAGCAGTAGTGCCTAATACAATACCAATGGCACCGCCAATCAATGGACCTACATAGGGAATGACATTTAACAAACCGGCAAGCAAACCCAGTAAAATAGCATTTTGAATATGCAGCATAGACAGGCCGCCCCAAATCATTAAGGAGAATAAGGTGATTTGTATCAATAAACCGGTAAAATACCGAGATAGCAATTCACGGGTTTCTATCATGATATTATTGATACCGGGGAGATATGGGTCAGGTGTCAAGCTGTTTACGATATTGTTTACGATGTTTCCATCTTTGAGTAAAAAATAGGTAATGAACATAATACTACCTACAGCAACCAATAAGTTTCCAAATTGAGCAAGTATGCCTGTGAACAGATTGCCAAAAAAAGATAAGTCGAGATAAGAAGATAATTTGGTTTTTAGGTAATCAATATTGGCATCTCGGATTTTCAGTTTCTCACCGTATTCTTCAATTTTTAAGAAAAACTCTTGATTTCGGCTCAAAACTTCATGTACGTCGATCGAGGAAATCAGCTGTACTTCCTTGTTCACTACCGGTACGAGTATTCCTACTATACCTAAAAAAATGGAGGTAAATAGAAGAATAACAAGGCCTGCACGAACCCAATCAGGAAGTATTTTTCCTTTTATTCGTATCAGACTCAATTTGTTCATAATCGGGCGGCCGATGAGCGAAAGGACAAAAGAAACCAGAATATAAATAACAATATTACTCAAATACCAGATGGTAAATCCGAGCATTAAAAGTCCACCGATAATTAATATAACCCTCAGGTTTTTAGACATGGGTTCTTATTTCCTGACAAATTTCAATCAGCACGCCTCCGGCACTTTTTGGATGTAAGAAGGCGATGAGTTTATTGTCTGCTCCTTTTTTAGGAGTATCATTGAGAAAGGTAAAACCTTCCATTTTAAGACGTTCCATTTCTTCATGAATGTCATCTACTTCAAAAGCGATGTGATGAATGCCTTCTCCTTTCTTTTCGATAAACCGACTGATCGGACTTTCAGGAGATATCCCCTGAAGCAGTTCAATTTTGGCATCACCGGTCTGATAAAAAAGCGTGATAACTTTTTCAGAATCAACTATTTCCTCCTTGTATGGTAAGGTGTTGAGCAATTTTGAATATAAAAGCGAAGCGGATTCAAGATCTCTTACCGCAATCCCTAGGTGTTCTATTTTTTTCATGTAAAAGACTGATTGAGTCAAAAGTAGCCAAATTTATTCTTGAGATTGCTTTTTTGAGCAGATACACGAAACATTTTTTCGAATGAACGGTTATATTTGCAAAGTAGATTTAATCTAAATAAACACAAGGATATGAAATTTCCGATTTATCTCGATAACAATGCCACTACACCAATGGATCCGCGTGTACTTGAGGCGATGCTTCCATATTTTACAGAAAAATTTGGGAATGCGGCCAGTCGAAACCACGCCTTTGGATGGGAGGCAGAAGAGGCCGTTGATTATGCCCGCGAACAAATCGCAGCTTTGATTGGAAGCACAGACAAGGAAATTATATTTACTTCGGGTGCAACCGAAAGCAACAACCTTGCAATCAAAGGGGTGTTTGAAATGTATGCCCAAAAGGGAAATCATTTCATCACTGTTTCAACTGAGCACAAAGCGATTTTAGATACTTGTCGTCACATCGAAAAAATGGGTGCAAGCGTCACAATCATCACTCCTGCAGCGGATGGTTTAATTACCGTCGATCAGGTACGTGAAGCGATCACCGACAAAACTGTACTCATTTCTGTGATGTATGGCAACAACGAAATCGGCGTTATACAACCTATACGTGCCATTGGAGAATTGGCTCGAAGCAAAGGTATTTTGTTTCACACGGATGCTACGCAAGCGGTTGGTAAAATACCTGTGAATGTAGATGCAGACTTTATCGATCTCATGTCCTTTACAGCTCATAAAATGTATGGTCCGAAAGGGGTAGGGGCTTTGTATGTCAGAAGAAAAAATCCAAGGGTGAAGGTTACCGCACAGATGGATGGTGGAGGACACGAAAGAGGCATGCGTTCGGGCACATTAAATGTTCCGGGTATTGTAGGCTTGGGAAAGGCCTGCGAAATATGTCGTTTGGAAATGAAATCAGAAGGCGCCCGATTATCAGCGATGAGAGATCGTCTTGAAAATTCACTCAGAGATTTGGAAGAAAGTTATGTAAATGGCAACACAGAACACCGTTTGCCTCATGTAACCAATATTTCATTTAAATATGTAGAAGGGGAAGGCCTCATGATGGGCATAAAAGATTTGGCGGTTTCTTCAGGTTCAGCCTGTACTTCAGCCTCACTTGAACCGAGTTACGTGCTTAAAAGTTTGGGACTCGATGACGATCTGGCGCATTCATCCATCCGTTTTGGATTAGGTCGCTTTACCACCGACGAAGAAATTGATTTCGCCATTAATCACGTAAAAGAAGCCGTGAATAAATTGAGAGACATGAGTCCGCTTTGGGAAATGTTCAAAGAAGGCATTGACTTGAAAAGCATTGCTTGGGCAGCACATTAATTAATCTAAAAATACAAAAAATTCAAATTATGGCATATTCAGATAAAGTAATCGATCATTATAACAATCCGCGCAACATCGGAACCTTAGATAAATCCGATCCGAATGTAGGAACCGGATTGGTAGGAGCGCCCGAATGTGGAGATGTAATGCGTTTGCAAATCAAAGTAAACGATGTAACCGGCATTATCGAAGATGCTCGTTTTAAAACCTTTGGATGTGGTTCGGCCATTGCTTCGTCATCCCTTGCTACAGAATGGCTGAAAGGTAAGACAGTAGATAATGCATTGGAAATTGACAATATGGATATCGTAGAGGAATTGGCCTTACCGCCGGTTAAAATACATTGTTCTGTATTGGCTGAGGATGCCATTCGTTCTGCCATCAACGATTACAGAGTGAAAAAGGGTCTTGAACCGATAGAAGAAAAGAAACATCATTAATCAACAAGAGCTTATGGAAACCATACATCAGGATATGATCACCGTGAGTGCTTCGGCGGTGCAGCAAATTCACAAACTGAAGGAAGATGGAAAAATGGGCCCCGATTATTTTCTCCGAGTGTCCGTTGTTGGAGGCGGTTGTTCAGGGTTGAGTTATAAACTCGATTTTGATGATGAAATCAAACCCGGAGATCAGGTATTTCCAAATGAAGACATTAAGATTGTATGCGACATGAAGAGTTTTTTATATTTATGTGGCACAGAACTCGATTTTTCGGATGGATTAAACGGAAAGGGGTTCAATTTTATTAACCCCAATGCTACCCGTACCTGTGGTTGTGGGGAGAGTTTTGCGGTGTAAATCAACATTCATTCGCATTGCTCCAGTTTCTTTGATTATCTTTTTTGAACGCAGTCTGCAACGAACTATTGACGACTGCAGTGCTTACGCTGAATCAACCCTTCAAGGGTACACCCTTGAAGGGTTGGGTGGTTCACCCATCACCTCCCAACTTCCACTTTCCCTTTCCAAATCCCCCTTTCCGTTTGCACCGACAACATATACATTCCCTTGCTCCATCCCGAAACATTGATTTCACAGTTGCTCTTTCGGCAATCGGACTGATAAAGCATTCTGCCTTGCAAATCCTGAAGGGTAACTTGTAATATGGGGTATGAAGAAATACTTTCGATGTATAAAGTCTTTTCAGCAGGATTTGGATAGACCCTGATTCCCTTCTCCAATTCATCTATCCCCACATTAAAATACACCGACTTACACACCATTTGAGTGCAGTTTTCGGCATTCGTAACCGAAAGGCAAACGGTATAAGTGCCACTATCTGCTTTATAGGTGTGCGATGGTGCAGACAGATTGCTGCTGTCTCCATCACCTAAAGTCCAGCGGTAGGATGCACCCGATGGTGTTACATCCGGCGCAAAATAAACGGTTCGGCCATTGGAACTGTAAGTAAAATTGGCAGAAGGGGAGACCAACACATTTATAGGTAGCGTAATACTGTCTGCGCAGTCTTTGGAAGCGGAAGCTTTGAATGAAACCAAATAGGTACGTGCCTGTCCGGTGCGGGGATAGGTGTGGATTGCATTGCTATCATTTGAAACCGTTCCATCTCCCAAACGCCAGAGAAAGGATTGCCCGCCACTGCCGGTTTGAACCAGCTCGAAAACGGCGCCCTCACACACATCGGAATTATTGAAATTGGCTTTGGGTTTGGGAATGAACTGTACTTTGAAAAAAGCGGTATCTGAACCACATGCGTTGGAAGCCGAAATCCAATAGCTTCCATCTGTGTTCAGGGTTAACAAGGTTGAAGTATCAGCAGTTGACCAGCGAATTCGCACATCTTCCGGGAAAGTGCCGGCATGCAAGGTAAGTGCATTTCCCTGACAAGGCACAAACAATGAGTCTATGTCTGCATCGGGCGTATTTTTTCTATCTATAACGATGCTGTCAATGGTACTTCCGCAGAGGTTTTCTACCTGTACTTTCACCTTCCCCGGTGTATTGCGTAACAAGCTGCTTTCCGAACCCAGGGTTATTCCGGAAGGCATTTCTGTCCACCGAATAGAATCTGAAACATGTGCCCTTTTGGGTGATAGGGTTAAATTAAAATCAGCACAAAAAAGTGAATCAGCAGGCAAAATATCTGAAAAGTCAGGATGGATGCGTCCATTTATGAACACGTGCCTCCAGGCTGAATCGGCTTTGAGGTTACAAGCGTCTGAAAGCACGACCATAAAAGAATCAGATGCCGTGATGCGCATCACCGGACTGCCTGTTGCTATAAAGGATCTTCCGGCATCAAACCAGCTAAAGACATGACCAAATCCGCTGTTGGCAGAGGCAAATAATGGAAGGGAAGTTCCGTAACAAACGGCAGTATCGTTGATTTCGGTCAATCTGGAAGGGGCATTGTACCGCACCCGAACCACTAACGTATCGGTTACAGGCGAACAATGGTCTTTCAGAATGGCGGTTAGCGTTACCGAGGCATCTTCCACATAAAAGAGGCTGTCGCCGGTGAAATAGAGTTTGTTGTTTCGGTACCAGCGGATGGTATGCCCTGAATCGGAATGGGTGACATAAAGTTTAACGCGCAAATAGGTCTCCGGACATTTATACACGACAGTATCGCCATACAAGCGGGGTCTTTGGCGCACCACAACAGACTTAAAGGCAGTATCGGGCGCACCACAGCCGGAAGAATCGGCAATGATGAGCTGATATGCCGTATCTTTTTCGGGCCAGATGCGAGGAGAGCGAAGGGTGGAGTCATCCATCAGATATGCAGGACTCCAGGTCCATTTGGTTCCGCCAAAGGTATTGAGTTGCAGCGTGTCACGGTAACAAATGGTGTCAGGCGGACCCGGATCTGCTTTGTCTTTGGAGTAGATCAATAGCCGCAAGGTATCGAGAATGTAATAACTCTGCACTGCAGGTTCGGTGCTGCGCACCCTGATGCGGTAATGCGGCGATGATTTTACCTGAAATAAAGGCAAAATACCGACGATGGTGTCATGGGTAATACTGCTTTTTCGTCCGAGTTCTTTTTGCGTGCCATGAAAATTTCCGAATTCATCGCTGAGTTCTGCAATAAACTGATTGGCTGAATCGAATGTTCCGATAATGGAAAACGGCACTAGAATAGAATCTCCGGCACAGTATGGTCCTGAAGAAACAGCACCTCGGGTAATGGAATAATCTGTAATTTTGGTATGAAATGAACTGATATATTTTCGCGCACTGTCATGGTATTTTCCAAAGATGATTTTGCCTTTAAATGAACCGGAGGCAAAGATAGACCTGTCAGGAATAACGGCCATTTCAGTTATAAAGGCATGGTTATCCGCTTTTCCGTCAGATGCCCATAGGATATTGCCTATGTTATCCATTTTAAACAGGAATACATTGGACCAATAAAATCGGTTGCTTCCGTATATTTTTTGATTAATTTCAGTTCTCATGGAAATACCTCCACCAAAATAAAGGAATCCGTTTGCAGAGAATATTCTCGCCAATTGTCCGCTATTGGCAGTCCAAAAGGTATCCACATCGAGCACATGAGGCCTGAAAAACCAACGATGTTGTAAGTCCGGAGTCAAGGAAGCCGCAAAGAGTTCCATATTTACGGTGTTTCTTCCTTTTGGATACTTTCCACTGGGGAATTCGGGAGGAATCATGGTATCTCCCCATGGTAAACTATCTCTGAATGCGCCACAGATATATAAGTTCTTTTGATCATGCGCTATATCTCTGTTGTGCAATGTATATCCATTATGAAAGCCAACGCGTGATAAATATGTACCCATGGTATCGGTCGCAATTACAAATCCACCTGGTTTGTGAAAGGTATCTCCTTTGATGAGTATAATGGAATCCTTATTGTCTGAAAATCCAAAACTACCGCTGAAGTATAAGCGATTATTCAGTCGGGTCATTCCGGAAATGTTGAAATTATATTCCGGATAAAAGTTGCCGGAATAGAAATAATCAGACCACTTGATTGTGCCGTCGGTAGGATTTATTTCACAGTAAATCTGGGTGAGGTTTTGGCCGAAGTTGAAATTTTTTCCTGCGAGGCGTAAACTCCCTTTAGTAGAGAAAAAGGCGTATAGATTTTGGCCTGTAAAAAACAATCGGGTATCTCGGAACCCTCCCCCCCAGTAACCATATGCGAAACCATAATTTGGGAAAATATGATACAACGAGTCATTGCTGAACTGCGATGTGTAAACCGGTTCGAGATGTTTATCAAATTTGGCTACAACCAATCGGCCATTTTGCAAATTTAATGTGTCTTTGCCTACTATATTCAATGTATCTCCCAGATATCCAATGGTATATAAGTTCTCTTCGTTATCTGTAACCATATGCATCAGGTTTGCATACCCGGAGGAACTGTTATACATTTTGAGAAACAATTGAGAGATACTTTTGACAAGCGTAATGTTTCCGGAACTGTCCGACTTAACCAGGCAATATCTTATTTGATGTCTGTTTTGAACAAACTGAAACGTATCAAAACGCACCGTGTCATTTGGAAAATCGGGGGATGAGATACTGTATAATTGAACAGACCCACCATCTTTGGTGGCAACTTCACCTACTACGTAAATGCCTGAATTGAAATGCAAGGTTTTTAACCACTCGAAATTTTGTGCTTGGGAATTAAAGCTAGACAATACGAATAGCATCCAAATGGCGGATAAAACGACTTTATTTTTAAAGGACGCAATCAAATTGCTGCACATACATTGTTCTAATGAAGTTAATTATATTCAGAAATGAAACGCAGGTTGCTGTCTTAAGGCAGTTTTATGCGGACATCACATCCTTACTAATGACATAGACTCAAAGAATTAGAATGGTTGCAAGCTTGATCTTTCACCGGAAGGAGCCGTTTAAACAGCTTCAATTTGCGCCCCAACCCTTCAAGGGTGTACCCTTGAAGGGTTGGGGGGGGCACTAACCTGCGGTTGCGGAGAGAGTTTTGCGGCTAAAAGGGATTATCTGCCTTTTATAAGATGAACAAAATTTGAAAGGGGCCGACGGACGGCACTCCGTATTTACATTCTTACAAAAAAAGAGGTAGATGTAAATTCTACCCCTTAGATTAAGCAGTTCAATCAGGATGCAGTTCTCGTATATAAATAGATTGAATCCTGATTTTCTTGAAATTATGCAGGAACCGATTGATTACTGCGGAGGATACTGATAACTTCCTCACGTTTTTTGTTCAATCTTGTTTCTACTCTTCCCAACAGTTCGTGGTCTTTTCCTGTTTCAAGCTTCAGATCTGAATCTGTAAGTTGTGGAAATTTGGTTTTTAATGTCTTCGATTGAGCATCCCAATTTCCGGTGATCTTGAAAACGTCATTGTTTTTAATTTGACTTGCGTCCATAATCATTTAAATTATTTGTAACAGAATTATTACTCAACAAAGATGAGCATACCATCTTCTGGTACTGTTGTAATTAATAAGTCGTTTTTTATTTAATTCACTGCCAACATGGGTTGGTTTACCGAATATATATGGCCATTCCCCATCCATGGCGGTGGTTATAAGCTGCCTCTCAGGGTCACAAAGAAGTTCCTTCCGGGCGCACTGATGCCACTTGCAAAGTAGCGGTAATGTCGGTCAGCAATATTCTCACAACCGGCTTGTAGTTGTAGCGATTTATTGATCTGATATCCAAATCGAAGGTTCAGGGTCATCCACGCCGGAGTGCCAAACGGGGTTGCTTGCCCAAAGTTATCTTCACCCAACATATTGTAGTCTTTCACTTTTTTTCGGCCATTGAATAGGACAAAACACTCCGCCTGTAATTTCTTTTGCTGATACAACAAAGACGTTTTTCCGAAAACCGGTGGGATGTGATCAAGAGGATAAGGGGTGCTGTCTGTAATAATTCGGCCGTACGTGTAACTGATGTCGTTGATCAGCCGAAATCGGTCTGTTAGTTCAAGGCTCAATTTGCCACTGATTCCTGTAATAAAGGCTCTTCCGGCATTGGTAGTCATTTGCACCCTGCTCATGGCCCCTTCATAAAAAATAGAATCTACGCCATTGAATTGGCCGTTTTGAAGGGTGATGGCTCTGGTGTAATGAGAATAGAAACCTGTGAGGGATACAAAACTGTTGTCGTGAAACAATCGAGTCATGCTCATATCCGCATTGTATGTGTATTCGGGCTTGAGGTTTGGATTGGGTAAAATTACGGTACCTGCCACAGATTCAAAGATCTTGCTCAGGTCGTCTACATTGGGCGCTCTAAAACCGGATGCAATGACAAAACTGTATTTCCACCATTTATCGGGATGATAAACCACGCCAATATTTCCGTTGATGGCTTCATGTCGTTGTTCAATTTCTTTGAATGGAAATCGATAAAACGAAGTATCATTAAATACAGATTTTAAGCGCGTATGACTGATTCGAAGTCCATCGGATATCACCCATTTGTCAGACAATTCAAATTTGTGGGTGGCAAATAAGGCCGCGTAAAACCAGTCGCTGCCGCCATCGGGGTAACGGGTGTCGATGGGGCCTGTGGTAAAATCAATGATGTTGGTGGTGTAAGCACTTGAATTTATCCGGTTATAACCTGCATCGATTCCATAACTGAATTCATGCTTTTCAATGCGCCTTTCAAAATCAAGATTAATGGTCAACACTTTTACGTTTTCTATTCGGCTGAACAAGGTAGGATTTTGAAAAGCACGGTCATGGCGGCTTTCTTCTACCTGCTGATAGGCAGCAGTAAATCTGCCTTCATCGGCCAACCGTTTCATAATCTTGAAGTTGTAGGTATAGGCCGCAAGCATCCTTTTCTGTGGCCCATAATACCATTCTGAAAAACGGGGTAGGTTGTTGCGCAAAATGGTTAATCTATCATAACGGGGGATATTGGTTGTGGTTGAAAATTGAAAGTTGAGCAAATGACTATGCTTCCGATTGGGCTGAAACAGGATTTTCTGCATAAAATCAAACTGCGTATACCCGGAAGGTGATTGCACATTGGGGTTGTCATTCGGCATCATGGTGTCGCGGTTTTCGATTCGATCTACATAAAACGTCTTTTTCCCCCAATCCCCATAAAGGCTATCTCGTTTACTGCCTGTTCTCAAATCACTAAAGGCATTCAGGGTTAATCCGGTGAGTGATGCCCATTTTTTGTTCCCGAAATTCAGATCAATATGGGTCATTTTTTCTCCTGCGGCGGTTGCATAACGAGCAGCAGCATTGATTTTCATGAGCGTGGTGTCGGACTTTGAAAGCAAAGGGTTACGGGTATAGAAATGCATCACACCTCCCAATGCATCGCTGCCATAAGTTACAGAACCCGGTCCGAAAAAGACTTCCGTTTTGTCCAGCATATTTTGATCAACAGAAATCACATTCTGAAGATGACCGGTTCTATAAATCGCATTATTCAGTCTGATTCCGTCTACCACAATTAAAACGCGGCTGGCTTCAAAGCCACGAATAACAGGGCTGCCACCTCCCATTTGGCTTTTCTGTGCGAAGACGGTGCCACTATTGATGAGCAGGTCAGCTGTGGTTGCCTGGTTCATAAACTGTATATCGGAAGATTTGATGAGTTCAAGTCTTTGTGGAACATCTGCCACTTTTTCTTTGAATCGGGTGGGTGACACCACCACTTCATCGAGCGTGTTGGCAGATGGCCGCATATATACAATGTAGCCATCGCGAGCCAAGGCTAATATTTGTGTGGTGATGGGGTTATAGCCGATATGCCGTATGTAAATCTCTTTACTGCCGGATAATGCAGCGATGCTAACTTGCCCTTTCCCATCTGTGGTAAGCACCGGCTTCTCTGGTCCGGTAACCCAAACATCTTCAATGGGTTTGAGCGTGATTCGGTCAAGCACCGTAATGGTTTGACCTTGTACAAAAAAGGATAATGTCAGGAAAAGCCCCGACAGGTATATTTTTATTGACATAAAATGATCGTAATGTGAAGTTTTTAAAATGAAATAAGTCGCAAAGATGACATGGTTCACTGTAGCGATTTTGGTCTCGGGAGGAAGGGTCTCGCGACTCAAATCTGCATTCATTTGTTTACGATCCACGCTGGGAGGATAGGCGGATATTCTTAGAGTGGGAATAGAGATGGTCAATTCTTCAGAATG
>JBIIVF010000015.1:0-27792 GCA_044339595.1 Bacteroidia bacterium | reverse complement strand
ATCGTAGCTGAAGAACAAGAAAATCTAGCTGACTCAGCAGAAGTTGCTTCATCAGATGAAACTCCTTCTGAAGAACCTACAGCTGAAACTGAAGAATAGTTTAAACAAACTTCCTCGTAACTCCGGATAAATCAATTATTCGGAGTTTTTTTTTACAAAAAATTAGACAAAAAAAAACCGACTCGTTAAAGTCAGTTTTTTAGAAGTGCCCAGAACAGGATTTGAACCTGCACAACCGAAGTCACTACCCCCTCAAAGTAGCGTGTCTACCAATTTCACCACCTGGGCATTTTTTTTGACAGTGCAAAGTTAATGAAACTCTTTAATTTTTCTTCGCAAATTGCATCAAATACGCCTTAAAAAAGTCGTTCAATTCTCCATCTAAAACATCTTGAACATTCGACGTTTCCATGCCACTCCTCAAATCTTTGGCTAATTTATACGGATGTAGCACATAATTCCTGATCTGAGAGCCCCATTCGATTTTCATTTTAGACGCCTCAATTACATCTCTTGCTTCATTCCTTTTTCGTAATTCAATCTCGTATAACTTGGACTTCAGCATCTTCAGCGCTTTTTCCTTGTTCATGTTCTGCGATCGCTCCTGCTGACATTCGATTACAAGTCCTGATGGTGCATGTCGCAAACGAACCGCCGTTTCGACTTTATTTACATTTTGCCCTCCTTTACCACTTGAACGATACGTTTCCCAATTGATTTCGCTCTCATTGATTTCAATTTTTATGGAATCATCCACAATGGGATAACAATAAATCGATGCGAATGAAGTATGACGACGTGCATTGGAGTCAAAAGGTGAAATACGAACCAATCGATGAACCCCATTCTCCCCTTTTGTATATCCATAAGCGAATTCACCCAGAATTTCAATGGATGCAGACTTTATCCCGGCAACATCTCCATCTACTTGATCAATGATATTGGCTTTATAACCATTTTTCTCCGCCCACATTAAATACATGCGCAAAAGCATGGCTGCCCAATCATTGCTCTCGGTTCCACCTGCTCCGGCATTGATTTCAATAATGGCGTCCAATTGATCTTCTTCACCACTCAGCATGTTTTTAAATTCCAAATCCTCCAAGATGGAAACGGACTTTTCATACTGTTCGTTCAGTTCTTCCTCTGTGATATCCCCGGATTGCTTAAACTCGAGCAAAATATCCAGATCGTTTATAGAATGCTCAATAGCGGCAAAAGCATCCGTCCAAATTTTTTTCTTTTTTATTTCCCTCAAATGGGCTTCTGCTTTTTTGGGGTCGTCCCAAAAAGCAGGATCATGCGTCAATTGCTCTTCTTCTTCAATCAGAGCGAGCTTCCTCTCGACGTCAAAGATACCTCCCCAGGGCTTTCGTTCTACCCTTTAACTCCTGTAATTGTTCCAGTGTCATAATTTATTGTTTATTGTTTCCAAATTACCGCTACGCCCAACGTAACTGTTTGATAATTAAAGACTTTGTTGCCACTCAAACCGGTAACATCTAAGGTTGTTAACTGATTTTGCATCCAGGAAACACTATATTTTAGAGATAAAACATCCCTTTTTTGAAGTACCCATATATCGCTCTGCCAAGATCCTCGCCCTTTTCCGTTAGCAGACCAAACGTTGATACGACTGGCTTTCACTTCGGCTTCAGTATCTATTCTGGTAGGTCCATCTAGCTTACTCTTTTCGGAAGGAATAAAGGTTCCTTTGCCTAAACGTGTATCGGATAAGCCCAACAAATCTGTTCCGACACCAACCGTAAATTTTTTATTGATATGGTATGATATATCTATTCTCAGATTACCTCGAAGAATAAACCCAGCCTTTGTTTTGAGCAAATCTTGCTCAGATTCATTAGAAAAACGAGTGTCTGCGAATGTTACCGGCTTAAAACTTCCAACGGTTGCCATGTTTATTGAAGGATGAAATCCAATCCGATTTGAATCTCCGGTGTAATAACTTTTACCAACCCCTAATTGATTCCCAAAAAAATTAGAAAATCCGACAAAACCGATACTACACCAATATCCCTCTGATGGCAATTGCGCCGAACTCTGAGTAATACCCAGACAAACGAACAACATTGTCAACAAAAAGCCTCTCATCAATACAATTCGCTTACCAATAGGTTTCTGAATTCTTTAATCTCAGCTCTATTTGCTTCGCGCTCACAATGAATGATTAATTCCATTAAATATTCGAAATCGCTCATTTCTACTACATCTTCCTCATCATTTTCGAGATAGCCTAAGTCGAATGATTCATTGGCCTGAATATATTCGGCAGCAAGTCTGAATATTTTAGTAATGGCCGGATCTTTTTCTTCACGGGCAATCTCTCTTAAAGACATCAGTTCAGCGGCAATTTCTTCCGAATCAAATGATTCTGAAACCTTTTGAGCCAAAGCTGCTAGTCTCTTATTCGCTAATTCACTTTTCATAGATATTGTATATAGCCGCAAAAGTAAACTTTTGACGACGGTCGACCAAAAAACTGCCACTTTTTCCCAAAAATCTAATTCACTCAGAAACATCATTTTATGTCAGTTTATATGTACGTTTGAAACCTATATAATTCATGAAAGTAGAAATTATAACCATTGGAGACGAAATTCTCATCGGACAGATTGTCGATACCAATTCTGCCTGGATGGCTCAACAACTCAATGACATTGGTGTTGAAGTTGTTCAAATTTCATCGATCAGC
This sequence comes from Bacteroidia bacterium, assembly GCA_044339595.1. Taxonomy (GTDB): domain Bacteria; phylum Bacteroidota; class Bacteroidia; order NS11-12g; family UBA9320; genus CAZTGZ01. The sequence continues at coordinate 25,079 of JBIIVF010000015.1, read as the reverse complement.
GACCAAAAATCACACATTATCAATGGATTAAATGAAGCAAAAAAACGTGCTGACATCATCCTCACTACGGGTGGCCTCGGTCCAACCAGCGATGACATAACCATAGAAACCCTTACTGAATTCTTGAACAAGCCGCTGGCATTGAATCAACAGGCGTTAGATAATATCCATCAGATTCTTTCACGCCGCAATATCCCCATTGGGCCTAACAATGAGAAGCAAGCTTGGTTGCCCGAAGGTTCAGAAACCATCCAAAATAGCAAGGGTACGGCTCCCGGGATGTGGTATAATGACGGCAAACACATATTGGTATCTATGCCTGGTGTACCCTATGAAATGAAAGCCATGATGCAAAGTTTTGTGATTCCAAAACTCAAGTCAGAATATATATTGGCCGCCATCCTCCATCATACTTTTACCGTGGTGAATATACCTGAATCTGTTTTGAGCACTCGATTGATCGAATTCGAAAAACAACTGCCATTAAACGTTAAATTAGCATATCTTCCCCATCTCAATACGGTCAGACTTCGATTAACTTGTCATGCCAAGACCAGCGAACAAGCGCAGGAATTATTGAACATACAAGCTGATATTCTTAGGCAGATAGTCCATGACGATTTGGCCTCAGAAGGAAATGAAAATCCTACAGAACAATTGGCTGCAGATTTGCTTTCACATCGATTGACCATCGCCACCGCAGAAAGTTGTACGGGTGGTTATCTAGCCCATAAACTCACTTCGGTACCAGGCAGTTCTAGTTATTTTGAGGGTAGCATTATCAGTTATTCCTACGGAGTGAAAGAAAAGCTTCTGGGTGTAGCTTCCGAGACCATGGAAAAAAAGGGCGCTGTGAGTGAAGAAGTAGTGCTTCAGATGGCTGCTTCATTGAAGCATCAACTCAATACAGATTATGCCATTGCCATCTCCGGAATTGCCGGCCCTGGTGGCGCAACTCCTTCAAAACCAGTGGGTACTGTATGGATTTGTATTATGAACAATGAACAAACGGTTACGCGACTTTTTCATTTCAGCGGTGATCGCCATCAAATTGTGGAAAGAACCACCAATATGGCCATTGAAATGACGCGTCGAATGATTGGTGGGAAGCCCCTCCCCGACTCTTTTTAGTTTAAAACCATTTTTGAAATAGACAAAAATCGTAGATGCATTGAATGAGTTTAATTAAAACTGCATCTTTGCACCAAAATAATTTAAATCACTATGGCTCAGTTTGAATTGGTCATGCCTAAAATGGGCGAAAGTATCGCAGAAGCAACCATTATTCGTTGGTTGAAAAATGAAGGAGACCGCATTGAAGCAGATGAACCTGTTTTGGAGATTGCCACAGACAAGGTTGATTCTGAGGTTCCGAGCACCCAAGCAGGTATTCTGAGCAAAAAATTATTCAATGAAAATGATGTGGTAGCGGTTGGAGCGGTTGTTGCTTATCTGGAAACAGAAGGCACCGCTTCTCAGCAGCAGCCTGTCATATCTGCCGCACCAATTGCAGAAATTGTTAATCAACCGGTTGTGGTTGCACCGCTAGCACAAAATTCACCTGCCGTTGAACAAGATGAGCGTTTTTACTCACCTTTGGTACTCAATATTGCCAAAACTGAAGGTATTCATATGGCCCAACTGGCTCAAATACCCGGCACAGGAAAAGAGGGTCGCGTGACCAAAAGAGATATTTTAGCTTTCATCGAAAATAAAGACAATGCGGTTATAACGCCATCAAAATCGATCGAGACTCCTGCTCCAAGCGTTGTTTCAGAACCAATTAAACCAACTCCTTCAAAACCTGCAGTGAGTTTAAATGCGGGTGATGAAATCATCGAAATGGACAGAATGCGCAAGCTCATTGCTGACCATATGGTGATGTCAAAATCTACGTCTCCGCATGTTACTTCTTTCGTTGAGGCCGATGTAACTAACTTGGTTATGTGGCGCGAGCGCGTGAAAGCAAAATTCGAAAAACAAGAAGGCGAAAAAATTACGTTCACTCCTATTTTTATTGAGTGTTTGGTGCGTGCCATAAAAGATTTTCCCATGATCAATATATCTGTGGATGGCGATCGCATCATCAAAAGGAAAAACATCAATGTGGGAATGGCCGCCGCTCTGCCAAGTGGTAATCTCATTGTGCCGGTTATAAAGAATGCAGACACCAAAAATCTGGTGGGTCTAACCCGTGAAGTGAATGATCTTGCCAATCGGGCCAGAAATAACAGATTATCTCCTGACGACATCCAAGGAGGCACATACACCATCACCAACGTTGGCTCCTTTGGTAACGTTATGGGCACACCCATCATCAATCAACCTCAGGTAGCCATTATGGCTGTGGGCGCCATTAGAAAGCGTCCGGCCGTTCTTGAAACTGAATTCGGCGATGTGATTGCCATCAGGCATATGATGTTTTTATCGCATTCCTATGACCATCGCGTGGTGGATGGTGCACTTGGAGGTAGTTTTGTGAGAAGATTTGCAGATTATCTCGAAAGTTGGGATATCAACAGAGAAATCTGATGTCTGCTCAAACGCGATTTCTCATTGTAATTCCTTCTCGTTTTGAGTCTGAACGACTTCCGGGCAAACCACTCCTTCCTATATTGGGTAAGAGTCTTATTTTAAGGGTTTGTGAGCAGTTAAAGGATTTACCTCACAAAATCGTTGTTGCCACAGATCATCAAGGGATTTATGATCATGTAATAGAATCAGGCTATCAGGCTGTTTTAACATCATCTCATCATGTGAATGGGACTTCGAGATGCATTGAATGTGCCGAAATACTTGAATCTGAAGGATTTTCATTTGATGTATTAATCAATGTTCAGGGCGATGAACCCTTGATCAATCCTGCTCAATTGGATGAAATCAGCCGTCCTTTTTATCAATTTCCTACCATGGAAATTGCCACCCTTACCAGAAAAATAACCGATTCAGCAGATCGGTTAAATCCAAATATTGTAAAAGTTGTAGGTGGAAAAAGTAAAAGTGGGTTTTCAAAGGCGCTTTATTTTTCTAGATCTCCGATTCCCTATGAGCGTGATTCCGTTGATAATTCCGAAACACCTTGTTACCGTCATGTAGGTATTTACGCTTTTAGAAAAGAGATTCTCCCGACGATTAAATCGTTAAAACCGGGAATTCTCGAACAAATCGAAAAACTAGAACAACTCAGATGGCTCGAATCCGGTCTTGAAATAGGAATTATTGAAACCCAATTTGAGAATATCGGTGTAGATACTCCTGATGATATTCTGGTTGTTGAAAATTTCTTGAAAAACACTCTAAAATAAAGTAACCGAAGGGCTGCTTTCAGAATAACTTTGCATCCCGTACCAAAAGAACATTCGTGGTTGCTCAAGCTCCCATATTGAGTAATCCGAATGAAATCATTTTATGAGTAAAGCTAAATACGTTTTTGTTACGGGGGGTGTTACCTCATCGTTGGGTAAGGGCATCATTTCTGCCTCTCTTGCCAAATTGCTTCAAGCCAGAGGCTATCGCGTAACCATTCAAAAATTCGACCCCTACTTAAATGTAGATCCGGGTACCATGAATCCTTATGAACATGGTGAATGCTATGTAACAGACGATGGAGCAGAAACAGATTTAGATTTAGGTCATTATGAGAGATTCCTAAACATTCCAACTTCACAGGCCAATAACGTCACCACAGGCCGAATATATCAAACGGTTATCGACAATGAAAGAAAGGGTGCTTATCTCGGTAAAACCGTTCAAGTAATTCCGCACGTGACCAATGAAATCAAAAGGAGAATGCTGCTGCTGGGCGAATCCGGTGATTATGATATTGTAATCACAGAATTAGGTGGAACCGTCGGTGATATTGAATCTTTGCCCTATGTAGAAACGGTAAGACAATTGCGCTGGGAACTAGAAAGTGACCAAACGGTGGTCATTCACCTGACCCTGGTCCCCTATCTTAGTGCAGCCAAGGAGCTTAAAACCAAACCAACCCAACACTCTGTAAAAATGCTTCTCGAACTCGGTGTTCAGCCCGATATTCTGGTTTGTCGCACAGAACATAGCCTCAATGAAGAGCTTCGCAAGAAAATTGCGCTTTTTTGCAATGTTAAGCCGAACGCAGTCATTGAAAGCATAGACGTTGACACTATTTACGAAGTGCCGTTGGTGATGCAAAAAGAAAAACTCGACAAAGTAGTTTTAAGCAAATTGAAGCTCAGCAGCAAACAAGATCCAGACCTAACCCAATGGCGCGATTTTCTTTTCAAATTGAAGCATCCTAAAACGGAGGTAAAAATTGGCTTAATCGGGAAATATGTTGAATTACCGGATGCATATAAGTCGATCAACGAAGCTTTTATTCATAGTGGCGCAATCAACGAGTGCAAATTAAACGTTAAACTCATACATTCAGAAGCCATAGACAGAGAAAATGTAGCTCACAAACTTCGGGGCCTGGACGGAGTTCTTGTTGCTCCTGGATTTGGAGGACGCGGTATCGAGGGCAAAATTGAAGCCATCCGATATGTTCGTGAAAGTAAAATTCCATTCTTTGGCATTTGTCTTGGCATGCAATGCGCAGTGATTGAATTTGCTAGAAATGTATTGGGTCTGAAAGGTGCTCATTCTATGGAAATGGATGAGAATACAAAATACCCGGTCATTGATTTAATGGAAAATCAGAAAAATATCACTGAGAAGGGCGGTACGATGAGATTGGGGGCTTATACCTGTAAAATTCAAAAAGGCTCAAAAGCGGCTCAAGCTTACGGCAAGACAACCATACAAGAGAGACACAGACACCGATACGAATTTAACAATAAATTCAAGGAACAATTTGAAGCGGCCGGCCTAAAAGCAACCGGAATTAACCCCGATAACGACCTCATCGAAATCATTGAAATTACCGAGCATCCTTGGTTTGTGGGTGTGCAGTTTCACCCTGAATTGAAAAGTACCGTAGCCAATCCTCATCCCCTATTCATTAGGTTTGTGCGTGCAGCTATAGAAAAATCGCTCAAGAACTAAGGCAATCCGTTTTATTTGATTTTTTCAAAGAAAACGAAACCACCTTTGTTGTAGAGTTTTTTAAATAAAGGATTCTCTTCTACTTCAAATGCCTTTTTTTCTTGAGAAACAACATAAATCTTGCGATTACTTTCGTGATGCATAAGGGTGTATTTCCATTTTTCTTCAAAAGACTCAATCTCTCGCAGACTTAAATCAAGGATTGAACCGGCCTTTAACACTTTGAGTAATTCAACCTGTAATTTCAATTCTTCAGGTGTCCAACTTGCCGGTTTAGCTTTTCCATAATAGTAATGCGCATAGGACTTGAATTTATAGGTCAGAATGAGCGCATCTTCATCCGCATGATTTTTATAAAATTCAATCGCAGAACCTTGTGTATGCTTTTCAACCTTGGGCACAAGGGTGGCCGTTAAAATGAATAGGAAGAAAATTTGAAAAATTAACAGCACAACCGTGTACTTGGCTATATATTTTTCACGCCTCAGAGAGATAAAATATGTTAGCCAACCTGTTAATAAAACAACGCCAATCAAGAATTCCCAACCATTCCAACTTCCTTCAATTTGCAAGTTCGCTTTTGCGAAATCATCTTTTATATACGGCAATAATTTAGATTTCAACTGCGAAGAATTGGCAATCAAGCTGATGACAATCAGCAAGATTGACCAAATAGATGAGATCAAAATCAACAATGATTTTTGAAAATACCACCCATAATGTCTGTTAGCAGATTTCTCCCAATCATGCAAATGCATCGCAGCCAAAAAAGAGAGTGAAATATAGCACAGCGAAGAATAGTGAACGATTTTAGTGGTAACCATTGAAAACAGAATCAAAACGACCCAAAACATGATGACAAGCCATCTCTTCAAATCTACTTGCTCGGAGGTTAGTCCCCTTATTTGACTAAATTTAGAAATGGCAAAGACTCCTGCCGGGAAGCATCCAATCAATAAAACAACAGGATGGTAAAACCAAGGCTGCCCGTGAGATGCAACGGGATTGACCAATAAATCCACCTGATAGGATAAAAATGTTTTCAAAAACCAAGGCCCGTTTTTAATGGTTTCCGGCAGAAACCAAAGCAGAGGAATCAATAGAATACCGAAACCCATAACACAAAGATTCCAAAATGTGGTTAACCTTCTCATTCCATTTAAAACCCAGAAAATAGTGGAAGTCAAACCAACCACAATGAGGGCCACAGGACCTTTGGTTATGATGGCCAATCCCAAAAATATTCCGGAAATAAAAAAGTAATTATTCTTCTTAACAGAAGTTCTTATCGCCCTAAAGATGAGATAAATAGAAAGAAATATGAACAGATTAAACCATGGATCAATAATGCCCGATTTAAAGTAAAAAAAAGGGGTAAAAGAGCCCAAATAGAATAAGATCCAAGCCAGACCTAATTTGGCGCTGAAATGTTTGTTTCCAATGTAATAGAATAGATTGGTCCAAATGACTGCACCGATGGCATTAGGAAACCTGGCCGCAAATTCATTGACCCCAAAAATTTTCATGGATACTGCTTGCAGCCAGAAAAAGAAAGGGGGTTTTTCCCAAAATGGCGTAAAACTGATCTGCACCTGCGCCCAATTGCCGCTCTGGATCATTTCTCTGGCCGCTTCAGCAAAATTGATTTCATCCCAATCAAAAAGATGGGTAGAACCTAAAAAAGGCAGTGTAATCAACAAAGTGGCCAAAGATATCAGACCATGCCTTATCAAATTTTGTTGAAAATTCATTTCAAAATCTTTTTGTTCCAGAATGCCCGATGAAAACTCTCTTCATTATGAAATATCCAAAAACTCAAAGTGGCCATAAAAAAACCAAGAATAGAACCGGCAATTACATCAATCAGAAAATGTTGAGCCAGGTAAATTCTGCTTAATCCGGCCAAAACCGGAAGAATGATGATCCATGATTTAAAGCGAGGCTTTAAGGCGAATGCAATGTAGGTAAATACTGCAAATGCCGTAGCCGTATGTCCGGAAGGAAAACTATTCATGGTATTAATATACACGTTCTCAACAAATTTCAAAGTGTACTCACTTAAAAACAATTTGGGTCTTACGGCATCATCAAAAACAAAATGTTTGAAGAAATTGACGAAAGCTGAAACCATTAACATTGACGCCAGGTAACCAAAAAAAGTTCTCATGGGTGCTTTCAAAAGCAATATCAATCCAATTCCTATGGCTACCCATTCTTCTCCAAGTCGAGTTATCCAAACAAAAAAGGTGTTGAGATCTTTGTCATAGAACCGGTTTAACCAAATCACTTCTTGTCCTTTTTTAACAAAAAGTAAGATGATCAAGGTGATAATTAACAGAATTATAAATGGCAAAACATAATTCCTGTTCGCTTTAAGTAGTTTCAGCATATCATTTAAAGAGGTAAAAATAAGTTAAGTACGAATAATATTGTAATTTTTTTCTAAATTGGACCCGAACTATATTGACCAAAAACTAAAATGACGAAAAGAAAGAAGATTTCACTGGAATATGAGATAAAATCCTCCCCTAATATTCTCTTCAATTATATTTCTACACCGTCAGGATTATCGGAATGGTTTAGTGATAATGTGAATGTAAAATCTAATCACTATACCTTCTTTTGGGAAGGCGAAGAAAGAACTGCTGAGATTATGAAGAAGGTGAATGGTAAAAATATCAGACTCAGATGGGATGATTTTGAAGATGAAGAAGAATACTTTGAATTAGAAATCAAACAAGATGACATTACGGGAGACGTTGCATTGGTAATTACAGATTTTATTCATGAAAGTGATGAAGAAGAGATTGCTATGCTATGGGAGAATCAAGTAAATCAGCTCAGAGCAGCCATCGGAGCGTATTGATTTTATTCCTCGTATTTGCGATCGATCGCTTGTTTTTCATCTTTTAGATCTGTAATAGACTGCTTTAAATAATCAGACTTTTCGCTGAACCAATCGCCGGTTTTTTTCAAAGAATTATTGCCTTGATACAAGAGAGCATCATTGAATTCTCTTAGTTGTACTTCTGCATTCGTTCCAAGGCAAGATTTAATTTCCGCCAATTTTGATTGATAACTTTTCCGCAAAACATAAGCCGCCTTTACTCTATTATCATTGATGGTCTTCAGTTCATCTTCAGAAAACCTGCTATTCAAATCACCCTTTATTTTCCTTACAATGCAATTGCATTTGGGAACGTCTTTTGTTTCGCTGGTGCAATACTTTTGCTCCAGCCATTCGATTGAAACCGTTTGCTCCTTAAATGGCCAAATAGCTTGTTGATACATAAAGACCAATGCTCCGGCGATTAAACAAGCTACGCCCAATAATTTCAGCAAAATACCGGTGGCAAATTTTACAATCAGCACACCCACGATGATAGTTGCGATCCATCCTATATTCATGGCGGAAAATTACATTACTCATGTTAAAAAAAATGAAATAAAAGCGCTGAATTGATTTTTATCATGCCAACAAAGAGTAATATTCTCCTTTTGTTCGTTACCTTTGTATTAAGGATAACAATTATTCAATTGATTTCAGAAAACCCACATCTCGCCGAACTTCAGTCATTAGCAGATAACACCTATCTTCAGAATAGGTATAATGCTGAAGAATTTCAGGTAATGATCGAAGTTCATATAAGTTCGCTTTGTTTAATTTCTTGAGATAATACAGCTTCTTTTTACTTAGGAACAAAGCTCACATAGAGTGAGCACTCTGCTAGCTACTAGCACTCGCTATATGCGCAAACCTATTGCCTACTATTCCTTCCATCCGTCAATGAAGCTAAGATAACGACAAAAAAATATGGTATAAAAAAAAGCGCAACCAAGACTGATTGCGCTTTTGTGATCCCGCTGGGACTCGAACCCAGGACCACTACATTAAAAGTGTAATGCTCTACCAACTGAGCTACGGAATCGGCTTCTTAAAGCGGGTGCAAAAATAGATATAATTTGAATTATTGCAAATCGATTGAGAAAATTTCTTATTTCTTTCTGAATTTGTAGGTATGATGAACTTTATCTACCCTCGCTCCTATCTGATCCATCATTTTTAGCATCCCGACATTAAAATCTCCTACCCAAGACAAATAAAATCGATTGTACTTGCTATGCTCCTTAATATTTTGAAATGTATTTAAGATCAGACTGGCATCCATTCCTTTATTTCTGGCCGTCGGAATGATCCCAAATATCAATCCTTTTGCGGATTTAGGTGGATTCAATCTTAACTTCAAAATGAGTTTGACTTGCCGGATCCAATTCATTTTTCCGTGTGCATTTTTCAGATATGGATTTATTTCAGGTATGGAGGCAAAAATACCCGCAGGCTCCCCGTTCAGATAGGCCAACGTAATTAATTGGTCATCCATGACATGCCTCATGGCTTTAAAGCTCTTTATCAAATCGGTTTTATCCAAGGGTTTAAAAAAATCCTGATGTTTCCAAGCTTCATTATAAACATAGGCCAAATCAGTGGCTTGTTTTTCAAGAAGTTTGCGATTCAATGTTTGATAAGTCGCCCCATTGCTAATGCTTCTTTCATATAACCTCTTTAATCGGTCTAAGTCGAGATGTTCTAATTCAATGAGAAATGTAAATTGCTTGTAGGACAGTTGAAATCCATAATCTTCAAAATATTTGGCATAATAGGGTTTATGATAATTTTCCTGAAAAAGCGGAGGTGAATGGGCGTCAACCAAAAGTCCCCAATATTGATCTCTTTGACCGAAATTAACCGGCCCAATGCATTCATCGAATCCCTGGGAATTAAGCCAACCAATGGCCGTTTCAAATAAAGCAAAAGCCACCTCTTTCTGTTGAACACACTCAAAAAAACCGATTCCACCTTTATTAAGATCCACAGGATAAAAGGCTGCAATTCTTCCAACTACTTCCTGTTCTTCCATGGCTATGAAAAGTGCCGTTTGATGGCGTTTATCCCGTTTTTCCAAGATCGATTTCAAATCCTTTCGCAATGGACAAATGAAGTTAGGGTCATCGCTGTAAAGACGAATATGAAAATCGTAAAACAGTTGATATTGGCGTTTATTAGCGACTTGAAGAATCAACATTGGTTATAATTTGAAGGAACTTTTTAATCATGTCATCTATAATTGAATTTGGATTCGGTGCAAATTCCCCATCCAATCGATTGGCCAAAATAGCATTGATAGAAATCGCTTTGTGACCGAGCATTTTGGCGAATCCATAGAGTCCGGCTGTTTCCATTTCAATATTGGTAATTCGCTGATCATTATGTCTGAAATCACTCAATTGATGCAACCATTCTTTTGCTGTACTTCCAATGCGAATGCTCCTTCCTTGTGGTGCATAAAATCCACCCAAAGTGGCAGTGATTCCAAGTAGTCCTAATTTTTCAAACCTCGACAATAGTTGCGCATCCGCCTGAAAAACATACGATTTTAGGCCATGATTCAGCTCATCAAGTCCATCCCATTTTTCACAAACCAGCGCATCTGCCTCTTTGTAATAATGAAATATCCCTTCTAAGGCTACAGATTTTTGAGATATCAGCAGACTTCCTAAGGTTAAATCTGATTGAATAGATCCACTTGTACCCAATCTAAAGAAATTGAGAGAAGTGTGATCCTCTTTTAAACGCCGCGTAGCCAGGTCGATGTTGACCAAAGCATCGAGCTCATTGAGCACGATATCTATGTTGGTGGTGCCTATACCGGTAGAGATGACGGTTAGTTCTACCCCATTCAAAAATCCGGTAATAGTTTCAAATTCCCTATTTTTTCGTTTTATCCGAATTGAGTCAAAAAAAGCTGCTACGCGTTCAACTCGTTCAGGGTCGCCAACGGTGATAATATTGCTACAAATGTCGCCCGGCAGCAGGTTCAAGTGATAAACACTGCCATTTTCGTTCAAGATTAATTCAGATTCAGTTATTCTTTCCAAAACAATAAAACGTTAACTTTGACGCAAATTAATACAAGACCATCTCTTAAGCGACCTATTTATTTAAACCAACTCTTATGAATTCAATTGAAACTCCTCAGGATCACAACGTTTTAGTTCCGGTAGATTTTTCTGACCTCAGTAAACATGCTTTGTTTCATGGTGCTAAAATGGCAAATCTATTTAATGATTCGATTACCTTGCTGCATATTCTTGATACTGGAGGCTTATTCTCTTTTATCGATAAAACCAACAAGGAATTATTGTATGAAGGCACGAACAAGAAGCTCGACGACTTAATCCGTGATTTGAATATTCAATACCCAAATATCAAAATTAATAAAATGATTAAGGAGGGTAAGCCCCATAAAGTGATTGTAGAAACGGCTGAAAATGTAAAATGCGACGCCATTGTGATGGGTTCTAATGGAGAAGCGGGCATTGAAAAGATATTGGGAAGTACAGTTTCCAAAGTTATAACAGGTGCCCATGTGCCGGTTGTGGTGGTAAAACGGTCACCAAAACGTCCTGAATATCTCAAAATTGTGCTCCCTATTGACCTCACCAAAGAGACCAAGCAAAAAGTAGGTATGGCTATTCATTTAGCCAAAAAATACAATTCTGAAGTGCATGTGATCGCAGAATCAGAAGGAGATGAATTTTTACGCAATCGAATCAATGCCAGTATGCGTCAAATAGAAAATATTTTGGAAGAAAATGGCGTAAAATGGATCTCTAAAATTACAGAAGGAAAAGATTATCCGGGACATATTGGCGATGATACCATTCGCTATTCAGAAGAAATAGATGCAGATTTGATTCTCATCATGGCACAACAAGAAACCGGTTTAACAGATTTCTTTATCGGTTCACAATCTCAACAGGTGATAAACCGAAGCAATGTTCCGGTGATGTGCATCTTGCCAAAAGAGACTTATAAGTTCTTCGGAACCGACGGCTTCTATTAATATTCGGTCATTGATAGAAATTCGATTCAGGTTAATCGATTGTTAGCCCGAATCCTCTGTTTATTGCTTCCTTATTTCAAACTTTGTCGGGCTGACATTTTAATGATCAGTCAGATCAGACACACACATGAAAAAGTTTTTTAAAATTCTTTTAATCTTCGGATTTGTATTCCTGTTTATTTGGACTTTCTGGTTTTTATACAAGAAATCGCAGGCGAAGCCAGTTGTATACAAAGTAGACTCTCCCTTAATTACCGATATCATTAAGAAGACCGTTGCTACGGGTTCTGTGATTCCCAGGAATGAAATTGAAATAAAGCCACAAGTCAGTGGAATCATCGATGAACTTTATACGGAAGCAGGAAAAGCCATCAAAAAAGGAGATCCTGTTGCCCGCATTCGCGTCATCCCCAATATGCTCAGCTTAAGTAATGCGGAGAACCGTTTAAACAGAGCTAAAATTACCCTAGAAGATGCGCAGCGCGAATTTGATCGCAATGCCCCACTCTTTCAAAAAGGGGTTATTTCAAAAGCAGAGTATCAGCGATTTGAAATATCTCTAAAAAATGCAAAGGAAGAACTTCAAGCTGCCAAAGAAAATCTTCAAATCATTCGCGAAGGAGCCACTTCTTCTGCTGCCACCAACAACACACTCATTCGGTCTACAGTAAGTGGTATGGTGCTCGATATTCCGGTAGAAGTTGGAAATTCTGTTATAGAGGCCAACAATTTTAACGCTGGAACAACCATTGCATTTGTGGCAGATATGAATGAAATGATTTTTGAAGGCAATGTGGATGAATCAGAGGTGGCCAAATTAAAACCCGGCATGGAATTATTGCTGAATATCGGCGCCATAGAAAAAAGTGTCGTTAAGGCAAAACTTGAATACATTGCTCCTAAAGGCATTGTAGATCAAGGTGCTATAAAATTTAAAATCAAAGCAGCCATTGTTGTAAAATCAGATGTTTTTCTTCGAGCAGGTTACAGTGCTAACGCCGATATTGTATTAGATAGAAGAGATAAAGTGTTGGCGATTCCTGAAGGCTTGGTTATTTATGAAGGAAAAGAGACTTTCGTGGAATTGGAAAAAAAACCTCAAGTGTTTGAAAGAGTACCTATTAAAATAGGTCTTTCGGATGGTATCAATGCAGAGGTATTGAGTGGCGTTCAAAAAAATGACAAATTGAAAGCGGGTGAAGTTCAGGAAACCCCTGCTCCTGGCGCCAATAGCGCTCCAAAAAGAAAATATGGCACCTAGCCTTCTAGCGTTCAGGATTACCCACATCCTGTTAATAAATGTTCTCCTTTAGGCCTCGACGATTTTCTTATCTTCGAAGATTGATTTAAACCAATCAGTCAAATAGAATATGGCCAATCCGATTTATTCAGAAGACAGTATTAAATCTCTAGACTGGAGAGAACACATACGGCTGAGACCCGGTATGTATATAGGAAAGTTGGGAAACGGTGCAGCGGCTGATGACGGAATTTATGTACTTGTAAAAGAAATTATTGACAACTCAATCGATGAGTTTGTGATGGGTCACGGCAACCGGATTGACATAAAAATTGACGACAAAATAGTGAGTGTTCGTGACTTTGGTCGAGGCATTCCCCTGGGGAAAGTGATTGACTGTGTCAGCAAAATCAATACAGGTGGAAAGTATGACTCAAAAGCCTTTCAAAAATCCGTGGGTTTGAACGGCGTCGGCACTAAAGCCGTTAATGCCTTGAGCAGTTACTTCAAAGTACAGTCTTTTCGCGAAGGAAAATCTAAGGTTGCTAAATTTGAAAAAGGAATACTTACAGAAGATCAAGACCTGGAAACCACCGATAAAGATGGAACCTACATTGAGTTTATTCCTGATGAAAGCATTTTTAAACATTTCAAATTCATTTATGAATTCATCGAGGAGCAACTATGGAATTATGCCTTTCTCAACAAGGGATTAAGCGTTTATTTTAATGGTAAAAAATACTTTTCAAAAGATGGTTTACTCGATCTTTTGCATCATAAATGTGAAGAAGAGCAATTTCGTTACCCGGCCATTCACTTGAAAGGTGAAGACATTGAAATCGCATTTTCTCACAACAATACTTACGGTGAAGAGTATTATTCATTCGTAAACGGTCAGCATACCACCCAAGGCGGTACGCACCTCAATGCTTTTAAGGAATCTATCGTTAAAACACTGAGAGATTTCTACAAGAAGAATTTTGAACCTTCAGATATTCGTTCAGCCATCATTGCAGCCGTTTCCATTAGGGTTCAAGAGCCTGTTTTCGAATCTCAAACTAAAACAAAGCTTGGGTCGAATGACATAGGTCCGGATGGACCATCTGTAAAGTCATTTATCGCAGATTTCATCAAAACCAATCTCGACAATTACCTCCACAAAAATCCGGATATAGCAGAGGCCTTATTAAAGCGAATCAATCAGTCTGAAAAAGAGAGAAAAGACATGGCCGGTATTCGTAAACTGGCCAAAGACCGGGCTAAGAAAGCCAATATTCACAATAAAAAACTACGCGATTGCCGGATTCATTTCACCGATGAAATGGAAGATAGATTTGAAACGACTTTATTCATAACCGAGGGGGATTCTGCCAGCGGTTCCATAACCAAATCCAGGCGTGTTGAAACCCAAGCAGTATTTAGCTTAAGGGGGAAGCCACTAAATTGTTATGGATTAACCAAAAAGGTGGTGTACGAAAACGAGGAGTTTAACTTATTGCAACACGCTCTGGATATTGAAGAGGATCTGGAAAACCTTCGATTCAATCGCATTGTAATTGCCACCGACGCCGATGTGGATGGGATGCATATCCGTTTGTTGCTTTTGACATTTTTTCTTCAATTTTTTCCTGACCTCGTTAGATCCGGTCATTTGTATATTCTCGACACGCCCCTATTCAGGGTGAGAAACAAAAAGGAAACGATTTATTGCTATTCCGAAGAAGAAAAGAAGGCGGCCATTCAAAAATTAGGTTCAAAACCTGAAATCACCCGATTTAAAGGATTGGGAGAAATTTCACCCGATGAATTCGGTAATTTTATTGGTGAAGACATTCGCCTGGAACCCATCATTTTAAAGACAGATACCTCTATACCGAAAATATTGGATTACTACATGGGTAAAAATACCCCTGAAAGGCAAGAATTTATCATAAATAACTTAAAGGTTGAGCTTGACCTGGCTCTTACCAAAGAAGAAACTGACGCTGAAGAAGCCGCATAATGGACGAATTGAACGAATCACAAGAATCCGAATTAAACGAAATCCCCAATGGTGTAACCCAAAGGGCTGTTTCGGGTATGTATGAAGACTGGTTTTTAGATTATGCCTCCTATGTAATCTTGGAGCGCGCTGTTCCTGCCATTGAAGATGGATTAAAACCGGTACAACGAAGAATTTTGTATTCTATGAAGGAGCTCGATGACGGCCGATTCAACAAGGTTGCTAATCTCATAGGACATACCATGCAATATCACCCGCATGGTGATGCCGCCATCGGTGATGCCGTGGTAAATATGGGTCAAAAAGACCTTTTAATTGATACTCAGGGAAACTGGGGGGACATCAGAACCGGAGACGGCGCTGCTGCTCCCAGGTATATCGAAGCAAGACTTACAAAATTTGCCCTCGAGGTTCTTTTTAACCATGAAACAACGTTTTGGCAGAGTTCATACGACGGTAGAAAAAAAGAACCGGTTACTTTGCCGGTTAAGTTTCCATTGGTATTGGCACAAGGTGTTGAAGGTATTGCTGTAGGTCTTTCCACTAAAATCCTCCCCCACAACTTTCAAGAATTAATTAAAGCTTCGATTGATATTCTGAAAGGCAAAAGTCCGGAAATAAAACCGGACTTTCCAACGGGTGGTTTCGCAGATTTTTCCGATTACAATGAAGGAAAACGAGGCGGAAGGGTTAAAGTTCGTGCAAAGATTGAAGAAAAAGACAAAAAGACCCTTCTCATAAAAGAGATTCCTTTTGGTACCACCACCGGAAACCTCATTGATTCGATTTTGAAGGCTAACGAAAAAGGTAAGATCAAAATCAAAAAGGTCATAGATAATACCGCCAGAGATGTTGAAATAGAGATACAACTCGCCCCGGGCATCTCTCCTGATAAAACCATCGATGCACTCTATGCATTCACGGATTGTGAATTGAGTATTTCTCCGAATGCCTGTATCATCATCGATAATAAACCTCACTTTCTCGGTGTGAATGACATCTTGAATATTTCGACTCGAAAAACGGTCGATTTACTCAATCAGGAGCTGCTCATTAAAAAGAACGAACTCGAAGAAAAATGGCATTTTAGTTCTCTCGAAAAAATATTCATTGAAGAGCGCATCTATCGAAATATTGAAGAATGTGAAACTTGGGAAGAAATTATTCAAACCATCGACAGCGGTTTGGAACCCTTTAAAGTCCTGCTAAAACGCCCGGTTACCACTGAAGATATCAATAAACTGACCGAAATACGCATCAAAAGGATTTCAAAATTTGATGCCTTTAAAGCAGATGAATTGTTGCATGGCATTGAAGATCAACTCAAAGAGGTAAACCATCATCTCGAAAACCTGAATGATTATGCCATTGCTTATTTCAAAAATCTGCTCGACAAATACGGCAAAGGCAGAGACCGCCTTACAGAAGAAAGAAAGTTCGGCGGAATTAATGCCAATATCGTGGCTGTAGCCAGTGAAAAGCTCTATGCAAATTTTGAAGAAGGTTTTGTTGGATATGGTTTGAAAAAAGACACCTATATCTGCGATTGCTCAGATATTGATGACATCATTGTTATCAGAAAAGATGGTAAATATCAAATCAGCAAAGTATCAGAAAAAGCGTTTTTCGGAAAGAACATCGAATATGTTGCGGTTTGGCGTAAAAATGACCAGCGCATGATTTATAATGTGATGTATCTGGATGGTAAATCACAGAAATTAATGGGCAAACGATTCGCAGTAACTTCTGTGACCCGAGACCGCGAATACGACATTACTCTAGGTACTCCGAACTCTAAGTTGATTTGGTTTAGCGCCAACCCTAATGGAGAGGCCGAAATTGTTACCATTTTCTTGCATGGTCTTGCCAGAGCCAGAATTAAGGTCTTCGATTTCCCATTTGCAAGTCTATCTATTAGAGGTAGGAATTCAATGGGTAACCTTGTTACAAAATACCGTATCAGAAAGGTTGAATTGAAAGAAAAGGGCAAATCGACCATTGGTGGAAGGGATATCTGGTTCGATCGATCTATCGGTCGCCTGAACATTGATGGTCATGGCGAAATACTTGGTAACTTTAATACAGATGATAAAATTTTAGTCGTCTATCAGAACGGAGAATATGAACTCACCGATCACGAATTGACAAATCATTTCGAGACTAAAGACATTCTCATCATCAAAAAATATAATCCCAATGAAGTAGTCTCAACTATTTACTACGATGAATCTCAAAAATCTTATTATGTGAAGCGATTTAAAATAGAGACTACCACAATTAATAAACGTTTCTTATACATCACCGAAGGGAAAGGAAACAAGATTATTCACACGTTTCTGTGGTCAAAACCGGTCATCGAACTATACGTAGAAAAAAAGAATGGTGAAAAAACAGTCACCGAAATCGACTTATCAGAATTCATTGATGTGAAGGGTTGGAAGAGTATTGGTAACAAATTGACCTACGATAGGTTTATAAAGATAAAGGTTCTGGAAGAAAAAAGTGTGATAGAATATGAGGAAGAAGAAATTATAAATACAGATCCTAATGACGAAGATTCGGACGATACTGAATTGAAGGACCCGCCCGATTCTGAAGATCCCGATGATGAATCTACTGTCCCACCGATTAAAAAAGCCACCCCGGTAAAAACGAAACCCACTGCAGAAAAATCAAAACCGGTTGAGCATAAAACAACTTCATTGGAGGAAAAACCAAAAATAAAGGATAAAAAAACAGACTCCGATCCATTGAATAATAAAACATTTACCACAGGAGATCAGATAACATTACTATAAATGAAGTACTTAGCCTTTTTGTTTATACCATTAACGGGTTATTATTCCCTGATAAGTCACGACTGGAAAGTATTTATGATAATTCTTCTTACTTTTATCTTGACACCCTTGATTGAGTTAATCATTTCTTCAAGATCAAAGCTATTGAGACAAGATCAAATTGTTGAGATCAAGAATAAAAAAATCTATGACCTCCTTCTTTATAGCATCGTGCCATTGCAGTATTTTCTTCTGATTACCTTTTTGATGGAAATCTCGGTAGAAACTTCACCATGGATTCTTGCTGTTAAAACTTTAAGCATGGGAATCCTTTGCGGAGTTTTAGGGATTAATGTAGCCCATGAATTAGGTCACCGTCATAAAAAATCAGAACAATGGTTGGCACAATCACTCCTATTAAGTTCACTTTACATGCATTTTTTTATTGAACACAATCGCGGCCATCATAAAAACATTGGCACGCCTCAGGATCCTGTTACAGCCCGGTTCAATGAAAATATCTATCAATTTGTTGGACGTTGTGTCCCACAGGTATTTATGGCTGCCTGGAACCTAGAAAAAAATCGAATGCATCGATTGTCTTTAAATACTTGGTCTTGGTCTAATCAGATGATTCGATTTTTAACCATTGAAATTCTGCTTATGCTGTGCATTGGTTTGATTTTTGGCTTTAAATCGCTCCTATTTTTTGTGATAGCAGCTTCCATCGGATTTATTCTTCTGGAATGTATTGATTACATCGAACATTACGGATTGAAGCGAAAGGAGCTAAAACCCGGTATTTACGAATCTATCCAAGCCAAACACAGCTGGAATAGCAATCAAATATTAGGTCGTGTATTGCTCTTTGAGCTTCCTCTGCATCCTGCCCATCACAAAAACAGCAGCACCCCCTATCAGGCTTTACAAAGCGAAATGAGTGCCCCTCAAATGCCTTTAGGATATCCGGGAATGATTATTCTTGCATTGTTTCCAAAGTTATGGTTTACAATGATTAACCCTATCGCTACTAAAGCAATGCTTTAATGCTTTTTATGTCACAAAAACAACCCGCACTATCCGTTGTCATATTATTCATTCTTGCTTTTATCTGGGGATCTAGCTTTATCTTAATGAAGGAGGGTCTCAAATCATTCTCTTCTTTTCAGGTAGCGGCATATAGACTCAGCATAGCAGGTGTTTTTTTTCTGCCTGTATTTTTGAATTACATAAGCAAGGTTGATAAAAAGGATTTTGGAATCCTTTTTTTATCGGGTTTAACCGGAAGCGGAATCCCTGCATTTCTATTCACCTACGCTCAATTACATATTAATAGTTCCACAGCAGGCGCATTGAACGCTCTCACACCTTTTTTTGCCCTAATGATTGGGGTTTTATTTTTAGGAATGAGGCTTCAAGTAAATAAAGCCCTGGGCGTGTTTATCGGATTATTAGGCGCCCTCCTCATTATCATTTTTAAGCCGGGTGGAGGACGGGTTGAAACGGAGGTTCACGGATTTCTCATTATGCTGGCAACTTTTCTCTATGGGATTAACGTAAATCTGATTAAACAAAGACTTTCGCATTACAATCCCTGGATTGTTGCGGCATTGCCCATTGTTTTTATGCTCCCCGTTTCAGGCTCGATTTTGTATTTCTCCGGATTTTTTTCAGATGTTAATTTGCTCCAACCCCAAGATTTGAAATCAGTTGGCGCCATCAGCATTTTGGGCTTATTTGGTACTGCCATCAGTTTGGTCATGTTTAACCGCCTCATACAAATGACCAATGCCGTATTTGCCTCAAGTGTGACCTATCTTATTCCCGTTTTTGCCCTTATCTGGGGTCTCCTTGATCACGAAAAAACCGGATTAGTTCAAATAGCAGGCTTATTTTTAATTTTAATAGGCATTGCCGTAATAAGAAGATCAGACAGAACTAAGATTCTTTAAAAAGCAGCGCAGTTATTTCTTCTAATAATTCTGCGGTATCCTTCAAGTACCCTTTTTGAGCTTGAATTTTACGGTTTAACGCGAATATTTTTTCACGAACCACTTGGCTTGATCCCGGATTTTCGACTTTCAACATTTCCCCTTCCCCCAACAAAAGCCACCTTTCACTCACTTCAGGGAACTTATGCAACATCATTTGCACCAGCTCAACACCTGCTTTGTTTCGATTGTTGTAGATATGGGATATCACAGCCGGACTCACATTCAACAATTCAGCCCACTCCGACTTCTTATAACCAAATTTATCCATCAAAACCACCAGCCGACCATTTAACTCATTCATTTAACAAATGTAAAATGAATTTTACAAATGTAAAAATGCCATCTTTTACAAATGTAAAATACTTGCTTGTATTTTGGATAATACCCTTAATCTATTTCTTTATAAAAAATCTGTAAATGCCTGATTTTGTGAATCTAATGTTGGTTGAATAAAAGGTTGTATACAATTGTTAATTATCTGTCTTTGTGTGATGTTAGACAGTATGTATATTTGCCAATATTTCGAATGAACATGAAGCAAAAAGACATACTCATTGTATTGGCCTCTATTATCACTATTGGGATTCTCAGATTGTTTATCTCCATACCCAACTTCACCCCTATTGGAGCACTCGCTTTGACAGGCGGCTATTTTCTTGGAAAAAGAAGTTTGGCATTTTTACTGCCTTTGGGTGGATTGTTGATCAGCGATATCGTTCTTGGACTATCCAGTCAATCAAATTGGGATTATTTATTCAGCAGTAGCTTTGCTTTGGTTTATTTGGCATTTGGGCTCACCATTGTACTTGGGATGTACGCAAGAAACAAGAATGTGAATGCTACCGTCGGATTGATCGGGTTTTCGGTTCTTTCGAGCGTTTTATTCTACCTAATTACGAATTTCGGGGCATGGATCTATGATCCCATTTACACAAAAGACATTAATGGCCTGATACAGAGCTATATAGCCGGTTTAGCCTTTTATAAGCAAGATATTTTTGGAAACCTGGCACTGAACATGATTATGTCAGGTGTATTTTTTACTTTTATTTTCAGCGCAGGATATCAATCCCTCTTTAACAGTACACTGAAAAAGGTAAAAGCCTAAAATTCCATTATGATCATGCCTGCCCTTAATTTGGGTTCTATGTAAGTAGATTTTGGAGGCATGGTTAGATGGAGATTTGAAACTTCCTTCACCTCCCCTATTTCAGGTGCATGTAAAGTAAACCCGATTTCATAGGTTCCATTGTCAATTTTCTGGACAAATTCATCCAAATTATGGTCAGCCGGTTTATAGGTCAAACGGTGATCTGTTTTTGAATCTTCAATATTAAAAACCGGCTTCAGGATATATCGTTCGAGTAGACTGACATCTAATTGATCCAGAATGTTTTTGAAATGAGGTTCATGTTTGGGCACCAACTTGTACCATTGCTTTTTGAAATACATACCAAACTCTCCTTTATGATCCGGATGGTAATAAGGCGCATCCAATGGGAAACAACGATATTTTTTTTCGATTTTTTCTAATATTTCCTCCAAGCCGGATATCGAAACATTGGACAGCCATCGATAGAAAGGTGAGATCAACATTTGAGACTCGTCTATCAGGCAAGCCATAAACTTGGCGTATTTCCCTCCGGGGTGCAAACCATTTAGTCTGCTCATGGTGGCGCTTCGATGATGACCATCTGCAATGTAAAAAAAAGGGTCTTGATCTAACAAAAGAGAGATCGACTCTTGAATTTCAGGTTGATGAATGACCCATATTTCATGATGTTTGCCATCATCCGATGTAAATTTGGACTGAGCATTCCCATTTTTGATATCCGCATAAATCGATTTTAGTGCATCGCTATGCGAATGTGAAAGTAAGACCCCCTCACCCAATACGCCGGTTTGTTCGAAAAGAGCAGCCATTTGCTTCTCTCTAACGACCTGGGTATTTTCATGCTTTTTAATGATATCATGGTCGTAATCAGCCGTGCTGCAAGCAGCCAAGAGACAGGTGAAGGAAAGTAAATTAGGCATCGTTTGCCTGTATAAATACATCGATGGATATTCGTCTTCTAGCAAAATACCCTTAATCTTCAAGTCCTCTATATATCCGGACGCAAACTGCAACAAACTGTCTGTTTTTCCGTCATGTAGGAGATTGGGTTTGGTCAAACGGTGATAGGAATAAGGATTCGAACGCAAAGAAGTCAACATCTCTTCAGCAGATGCAAAGTCTGTAGATTTGGCAGAAACTTTGGCTTCAAAACCAATGGCAGGACGCAAAGCCCTGAATGGAAATACTTTAGGCAAGGTGTGAAAAATGTTGAATGACTTTTTCTGCTAATTCTATTCCAACTCTTTCCTGTGCTTCCATCGTTGAAGCTCCAATATGCGGAGAAAGTGAAACTGCCGGATGACGAAGAATGTCCATGTTAATCGGTGGCTCTTTTTCAAATACATCCAAACCCGCAAATTTTACTTGGCCTAAATTTAAAGCCTCCAACAAGGCGGATTCACTGACAACACCGCCTCTTGCACAATTGATGATTCCTACCCCTTTTTTCATTTTAGAAAATTCAACCGAATCCAAAACAGCTTTTCCGGATCCGGGAATATGCAAGGTTAAGTAATCTGATTGCGATAATACTTCATCTAGAGGCAACGTATTGATTGATACTTCTACTTTAGAAGCAGACATATCAGGATGAAAAATGATTTGAACTTGGGCATTTTGAACAAAAGGATCATGGGCAATTACCTTCATACCCGCTCCAATTGCAATGCGGGCTACTTCTTGACCAATTCTGCCAAATCCTATGATTCCTAAAGTTTTTCCGAAAATTTCAGTCCCGGAAGAACTTTCCTTTTTTAAAGCTCCAAACAAAGTATCGCCTTGTTCCGGCATCAACCGATTATTCTTAGGTAGATTCCTGCATAATCCCATCAAATGTGCAAAGACCAATTCCGCTACCGAGGTGCTCGAAGCAGAAGGAGTATTATAGACCGCAATTCCTTTTTCTTTGGCGTAAGTCAAATCAATATTATCCATCCCTACTCCTGCTCGACCGATGGCTTTCAGATTTCCGGCATCCATAATTTCTTTGGTCACCTTGGTTGCACTTCTCACAAGCAATACATCAAATGCCTGTATCTTACCGATCAGTTCATTTTGTGGAATATTTTCTGTCTGCACTGAAAATCCGGCCTTCTCAAACAAGGCTTTTCCGGCGGCGTCAATGCCATCATTGGCTAATATTTTAATGGTCATGTTTTTATTTTTACTATTAATTAAACGTCTTCATTACGCTTACCAAGGCTTCTACACTATCTAATTCGAGGGCATTATACATCGAGGCGCGATATCCTCCAACAGAACGATGTCCTTTGATTCCGCTGATTTTAGCCTCTTTACAAGCAGCCATAAAAGCATCATTTAAAGACTCATCATTCAACAAGAACGTGGCGTTCATCCAAGAGCGATCTTCCAATGCAACCGTTCCTCTGAACAATTCGTTGCGATCAATTTCATTGTAGAGTGTTTCTGCTTTTAAACGATTGCGTTCTCCTATCTTTTCAAGCCCCGTTCTTTGAATCCATTTCAAAGTTTGCAAGGTAGCGAATACCGAAAATACAGGTGGGGTATTGTACATAGACTCTTTCGAAATATGAACCTTATAGTCGAGCATGGCCGGTATTTTACGACTCACCTTTCCTAAAAGATCTTTATGTATAACTATTACCGTTGCTCCTGCAGGTCCTAAATTCTTTTGAGCCCCGGCATAAATTAAGGAGAACTTGCTTCCATCTAATGGTCTGCTAAATATGTCTGAGCTCATATCACAAACCAAAGGCACCGGACAATCAGGAAATGCGTGCATTTGGGTACCATAAATGGTATTGTTCGATGTACAATGAAAATAGTCGACGTCTTTGGGGATGATATAATTTTTTGGAATGTGCGTAAAGTGTTCATTTTCAGAGCTTGCCAAAACCAATACTTCGCCAAATGGTTTGGCTTCTTTGATCGCATTGCTTGCCCAGGTTCCGGTATTGGTATACGCTGCTTTCGTTTCTAATAAATTCATGGCGACCATGAGAAATTGAAGACTCGCACCACCTTGTAAATACAAGGCTTCGTAGTCATCTCCTACTCCCAGAAGTTGTTTAACTAAGCTGCGTGCTTCTTCCATTACGGCTACAAATTCTTTCCCTCTGTGAGAAACTTCGAGTAAAGACAAACCTGTTCCTGCAAAGTTCTTCAGAGCTTCAATAGATTGGTCGATGGTTTCTTGCGGCAAAACAGCCGGTCCTGCTGAAAAATTATGAATTTTGCTCATGTTTTAATTTTGGGCAAATTTATGTTTTTAGGCTCAATGCCCAAGTAGAATGATCTTGAAATTATGTCCATTTTCTGCTCAAATTCTGCTTTTAGATTTTAGATATCATTTGGCCGATTCATAGACTGTTTCTCAAGCATTTGCTTCAGCAAGCTGACATTAAATGTCATAGTCAATTTTAGTACATACCAGCAATGAGGGTATTTTCATTTAAATAAGCGCTTAATTTGATAGCGCGTTAAATTTCCAACCAATTTTAAAGCTCAATTACCATAGCTTTGCAGAAATCATGGCATCCTTTAAAGATAAGATTGAAGTAAAAATCGAAGCTTTCATCAACTGGATGAAAAAGGCGACGGTGCCAGGATTCAGAGGACAATCATTATTTTATGTAAGTCGATATTTTGTTCGATCGATGTTCAATGATGATTTAATCTTGCGGGCATCGAGCTTAGCTTTCAATTTTTTTCTGGCCATTTTTCCGGCAACCATTTTCCTCTTTACGGCTATTGCCTATATCCCCCTTGAAAATTTGCATGCGGATATTTTGGCTTATTTCGAAAATTTGCTCCCCCACAATGCTTACCAAACTTTGAGTTCTACAATAGCAGATATTTTAAAAATTCAAAGAGGAGACTTATTGTCCTTTGGTTTTGCCGCGGCTATTTTTTTTAGCAGCAATGGATTTTTAAGTATGCTGAGTTCATTTCAAAAATATACGCCAAAAGAAAAGAGACGAACCTGGTACATGTTGAGATTGCGTTCGATTTTAATC
The DNA here is from genome assembly GCA_044339595.1 of Bacteroidia bacterium. Taxonomy (GTDB): domain Bacteria; phylum Bacteroidota; class Bacteroidia; order NS11-12g; family UBA9320; genus CAZTGZ01. The sequence continues at coordinate 24 of JBIIVF010000015.1, read as the reverse complement.
TTGAGTATTTTGGTAATTACCTAC
>JBIIVF010000002.1:0-62369 GCA_044339595.1 Bacteroidia bacterium | reverse complement strand
CCTATTCCAGAGAAAATGGTATCAGACACTACGGTAAGCGATTCAATGTTAAAATATCCCCTCAATTTATGCTGATATGTGGGCACTGAAAAAGAATCTCTCCATTCTCTCACTTCACCATCAAAACCAGCTTGGAGCGAGGCGAGCGCATTGATCTGATGCCAATTCAACTCAACGCTTATTCGCTCAGAAGCCGCCGATACCGTTTGGAGACAAATAAATACAGGCAAAAAGAATAGAAGCGCACTTAATCCGAAATTTTTCATTTATTTTGATGAGAGAATTCTGTCCTTAAACAATATTTGAGTCAAATTTATTGTTAATAGCAGAGTTTATTGCGTGAAAAATGATTTTTTGGCGTAATTTTACCTAATCATTATATTTGAAAATTCTTTAGGACTAAACTATTAAGATCAACTGAACTTGATTATGAAGAGAGGATTACTTTTTTACTGGGGATTAGGCTTGTCGCTATTGACGTTAGATGCAACCGCACAAGACCCTGAATTTACCCAATTTTATGCCACACCGGTTTATACCAATCCGGCCATGGCGGGCACAGGTCAATGCGATGGAGGTGGACGTGCGGTGATCAATTACAGGAACCAATGGCCAAGTTTACCCGGGACATTTGTGACAACCGCCTTTTCATACGATCAACATTTCGATAAAATCGGAGGTGGCATCGGATTATTGGCCGTGCGTGATGTTGCCGGTGAAGGTTTGCTTACTTCTACGTCATTGAGTGGTTTATATTCATATCAATTGCGCGTGACACGTAAGTTTACCATGCGTTTTGGATTGGAAGCTCAATTCGGACAAAGAAGCATCGATTGGCAAAGACTGCGCTTCGAAGATCAGATTGATCCTTCTAAAGGCTTTGTGAATCCAACGAGTGAGCCTTACGTCGGACAAACGGTTTCTTATGCCAACTTTGGAACGGGATTGCTTGCTTATACTGAAAGGTTCTACGGTGGTGTGGCCATTCACAATTTAATTGAACCCAATCAATCTTTTTATGGTGACCCAAAAGCGATTGTTCCGAGAAGATATACGGTTCACTCAGGTGTGGTTATTCCATTGGATAAAAGAAAACAACCTAAAGCTACCATCTCTCCAAACGTGGTGTTTATGATGCAAAATAAATTCACCCAGATTAATGGTGGATTTTACGTGAATCGTGGTCCACTGGTAACCGGTTTATGGTACAGACAGACCTTGGGCGAATTCAAAAACAGTGATGCCTTGATGGTTTTGATAGGATTTAGAAAAGACAAATTTAAGTTTGGATATAGTTACGACTTAACCGTGTCAGATGCCCGTGCAGCAGCAAGGGGATCCCATGAAGTGAGTGCTGCCATTGAATGGTGTGCTCGTCAGAGACCAATGAGGTTTAAGCCATTGACCTGTCCTGATTTTTAATATCATTGTTATTTCATTATAATTGCAAAATAAAAAGTTGTAGCATGCGTTTTTAAAAATGCACGATACCATTAACAACATTTGAATATGAAGAAAAGGATTATAGCCGTATTTGCACTAATGGGCGCTTTCTTGCTGCCTACAGGATGTAAGAAAGAAAAATCTGCCGTAACCGGTTGGAATTACAATGACGCCAAATGGGGTGGATTTGAGACTTATGATTATGCCGGACAAGAAACCGGACCCGGATTGGTGCTGGTAGAAGGTGGAACGTTCACCATGGGATCTTCTGAACAAGACGTTTTATATGATCACAACAACATTGAAAGAAGAGTTACCGTTCCTTCTTTTTATATGGATGCCACCGAAATCAGCAACCTTCATTATTTGGAGTACTTGCATTGGTTGGGTCGTGTGTTTGTTGATTTTCCGGAAGTTTATATAGAAGCCCTTCCTGACACATTGTGCTGGAGAGATAAACTTGCCTACAACGAACCTTATGTAGACTATTATTTGCGTCACCCTGCCTACAAAGATTATCCTGTAGTGGGTGTTAATTGGTTACAAGCCACGGCCTATGCCGCATGGAGAACAGACCGTGTGAATGAAATGATATTGATTCGCGAAGGAATTTTGAAGCCGGATATTGCACAGATGAATGAAGAGAACTTCAACACCGGTGCTTATTTGAATGGTCAATATCAAAGTTCAAATCCAGGCAAACACTTGATTAAAGACATCAATACCAAAGGTGCCACTAGAAATGTTCGCATGGAAGATGGTATCTTCTTGCCTGATTACAGACTTCCAACTGAAGCAGAATGGGAATTTGCAGCCATAGCAAACATTGGGTCATCTACCTACGAAAACATCAATGAAAAGAAAATTTACTCTTGGGGTGGCTTAACCGTTCGTAACCATGGTAAAGAAAAAGACAGAGGATTGATTACGGCCAACTTTAAGCGCGGTAAAGGTGATCAGGGTGGTATTTCAGGTAAACTGAATGATGCCGCCTTCATAACTCGTGAAGTTTATGCTTACTGGCCGAATGATCATGGTCTTTATAACATGAGTGGAAATGTGAGTGAATGGGTGATGGATGTTTATCGTCCGCTTTCCTATGAAGACATGACTGATTTCAACTCATTTAGAGGAAACGTTTTTACCAAAAAGAAACTTGATATCGATGGAGTGGTAGATGTGAAGGATTCTTTGGGACGTCTTCAATACATTCCGGTAACTGAAGAGGAAAATGCTGCCAGAAGAAACTACAAAAAATCTGACAATAAGGGATTCATCGATGAAGAATTCTACAATGAAGGTGACCAACAGTATGAATATGGTGTTACTTCTCTGGTGAACAATCAGGCCCGAGTTTATAAAGGCGGATCTTGGAATGACCGTGCTTACTGGCTTTCACCCGGAACCAGAAGATTCTTAGATCAAGAACAAAGCACTTCTACCATTGGATTCAGATGTGCCATGCACAGAGTGGGCGCACCCAACGACAAAAAGAGAAAGAAATAATTTGCACTTTGCGCATTTTAAAAAAGCCTCGGGAATCCGGGGCTTTTTTTTTGATCATATTTTTCGAGACAGGATTTAACCCAAATGAGGCATTGGACACTCTATCAACGATAAATATTCTTGAATGATGGCTCAAGGCAGAACTTATGATGAGGGTCAATAGGATTTAGCACAAATAACCATCAGACAATCTGCTTGATATGCGACTTAAAATAAACTTATAGTTTAGCGATGAGAGAATGGCATTACCTCAGAGAAGTGCAGCCTATCCAAAAAAAACGGGTCACCTTTTATCAGGAAACCCGTTTTGAATATGAGTAGTAATTAGGTTCTTTTAGCAATATTCTTCATACGCCGCCTTCAAGCTGGCAGCAATCATATCTGCAGAACGACCTTCAATATGATGGCGCTCAATGAAATGGACCAATTCTCCATTTTTAAATAGAGCAATAGACGGCGAAGATGGCGGATAAGGCAATAAGAATTCTCTTGCCATGGCAGTAGCCTCCGCATCCTGACCCGCAAAAACGGTCAGTAATTCTGCTGGCTTCTTATTTCCATCGAGCGATTTTAGCACCCCTGGTCTTGCACTTCCGGCAGCGCAGCCGCAAACAGAGTTTACTACGAGCAATTGCGTTCCTTCCCCTTTATCGAGGACAGTGGTTACGCTTTCTGCGTCTTTCAATTCTTTAAAGCCATTTTGGCTTAATTCGGCTCTCATAGGAGCTACTAACATTTCTGGATAGGGCATGCTTTCTATTTATTTCGTGTCAAAGATAAAATATTTACTTTCTGATATAACAATTATACGACAGAACTGTTCTTAATGTGATCGTGAAATATATTACCTTTGAAAAAAATTAATTTAAACTTATGTCTGTGCAAACACAACTCTCTTATCAAGTAAAAGACATTTCCCTAGCTGACTGGGGAAGAAAAGAAATCAAATTGGCAGAAGCAGAAATGCCGGGTCTAATGGCACTGCGCGAGCAGTATGGCGCAAGCAAACCACTTGCCGGTGCGCGTGTAGCCGGATGCCTACATATGACCATCCAAACAGCCGTATTGATTGAAACATTGCAGGCCTTGGGTGCAGAAGTATCCTGGTCTTCATGTAACATTTTTTCAACGCAGGATCAAGCAGCTGCAGCTATTGCTGCCGTTGGAACCCCTGTTTATGCCTGGAAAGGCATGACCGAAGAAGAATACGAATGGTGCATTGAGCAAACATTGTATGCCTTCAGTGATGGTCAACCATTGAATATGATTTTGGATGATGGTGGAGATTTAACCAACGTGGTACTCGACAAACACCCTGAGTTGGCGGCAGGTATTCGCGGAATTTCTGAAGAAACCACTACCGGTGTATTGCGTTTGTATGATCGTCAAAAAGCAGGAACCCTGCCAATGCCGGCCATTAACGTAAATGACTCCGTAACCAAATCAAAATTTGACAACAAATATGGCTGTCGTGAAAGTGCAGTTGATGCGATCAGACGTGCCACCGATATTATGATGGCAGGTAAAGTGGCCGTTGTTGCCGGATACGGAGATGTTGGTAAAGGAACTGCCCAATCATTGCGCGGTGCAGGTGCACGTGTAATCGTTACCGAAATCGATCCAATTTGCGCATTACAAGCTGCTATGGATGGATTTGAGGTGCGCACCATGGCCAATGCCATTCCAATGAGTGATATCGTAATCACCGCAACCGGAAACAGAGATATCATTACTGCTGAGCATTTCAAATTGATGAAAGATAAAACCATCGTTTGTAACATTGGCCACTTTGACAATGAAATTGACGTAGCCTGGTTAAAAGCCAATTACGGAGAAAATCACTATGAAGTTAAACCACAGGTGGATGTTTATAATGTAAATGGTAAAGAAATTATCCTTTTAGCAGAAGGTCGTTTGGTAAATTTGGGATGTGCCACCGGTCACCCAAGTTTTGTAATGAGCACCTCATTTACCAATCAAACCTTGGCTCAAATGGAATTATGGAACAACCATTTCAAGTATAACCATGAGGTTTATACCTTACCGAAGTATTTAGATGAAATGGTAGCCAGTCTTCACCTTGCTAAAATCGGAGTAGAATTGGAAACCCTTTCTACTGATCAAGCCAAGTATATCGGAGTGCCGGTAGAAGGACCGTATAAATCTGAAGCTTACCGTTATTAATAGATTTATTCATTGATATTAAAAAGCCCTGTCTGAAAAGATGGGGCTTTTTTGTTAGTAACCAAGAGCACTTAAAATTATTACTGCCTTACTGCTTCTCAAAACCTATTCTTAATCAATTCATGGATGTATTCGTTACTTCTCTTTGTCGCCACTTCATCCAGCATCCGAATAATAGAGGAATTTTCAAGGCACCTCCCCCTATTACCGAGCAGGCCAAAACCAACGCTCTTCTACCTTTTTTCTTTTACTCCTAGACCCTCAACCCTATTACCTAGTGCCTAATCCCTAGTACCTTCTAATTTCTAACTTCTAATTTTAAAAACCAAACCCTTCCCTATTCCAATTGCCCGGATCTTTTCTCCAGGCTTCCAGTTCGGGCAAGGATGATTCATTGATATAACCCGATTTTAAGGCTTGTTGAATGAGTTCATGATAATTGCTCAAGGTAAAGAAGTCGCAATCTGCTTCACGGAATAATATCTCTGATTCCTTGAAGCCATAAGTAAACAAGGCGCCCAATCCTATCACTTCATATCCCTCGCTTCTGAGAAACTCAACCACTTTCAAAGAACTTCCACCCGTTGAGATCAGATCTTCTACCACCACTACTTTGGCATTTTCATCCAAACGGCCTTCCAATTGATTGCGCATTCCGTGCTCCTTCGGCTTTGGACGGCAATAAGCATAGGGCAATCCCATTTCCTCAGCAACCAAAGCACCCAGCGCAATACCGGCCGTTGCTACCCCTACCAACGCAGTTGCCTCCGGAAACCGGGTGCGAACGGCCAATGCAAAAGCATCTTTAAAAAAAGTACGAACCACAGGATAAGAAAGAGAAATGCGGTTATCACAATAAATGGGAGACAACCATCCCGACGACCAGGTAAAAGGTTCTTCGGGTTGTAATTTTACTGCTTTTATTTCCAGTAAATATTGTGCTACTTTGGAACTTGTATTCTGCATAATAATTTATCAGGCAAATGTATAAAATTTTCCAGCGAGAGCACACCATTGTTGTGAGCAATGAGTCACTCGATATGAATGATTTTGATGTCGTTTTGAATAAGCCTTCTAAGAGAATGCTCGAACAGTTGGTGGCCAATCTGGAAAACCTGCGTCGCAAACCTCGTAGCATCTGGATTCGAGGAAATGAAGAAAAAATGATTGATAAATTTCATTTGCTTTTCCGCGAGATCAGAGCCGGTGGAGGGGCTGTTTTTAATCCAAACGGCGATTTATTGCTGATCAATCGTCTTGGATTTTGGGACCTTCCAAAAGGAAAATGGCAAAAAGGTGAAACCATAGAATCTTGTGCCATTCGAGAGGTAGAAGAAGAATGCAATGTGTTTGGCCTGAGAATTACCCACTCTCTCTCCCCTACCTATCATTTATACAACTACCGCGGAAAATGGGCGATTAAAAAATCTATCTGGTTTCGGATGACCTGCGCAGAATGGGAATTGGCTAAGCCACAGATCGAAGAAGATATTGTCGAAATAAAATGGTTAAAGTTGAATAAAGACAATGCTGAGAGCCTGCATACCTACCCTGCCATCAGACAGGTTTTGCGGGAATTGCTACTTCAACAGGCAAATATTGTCTAAACTCACCTCCATGTCGGATTAAATCTCGGATGATGGTTGAACTGATGATGCTATGTTCTTGTCCACTCATCACGAATATACTTTGTAAATGAGGATTCAAACTCTCATTCACCAAAGCAATCTGCCTCTCATATTCAAAATCGCTGACGGTTCTTAATCCACGCAAAATGAATTTAGCACCCACTTCTTCACAAATTTGAAGGGTAAGTCCGCTGTAGCTGATGACCTTCACTTGCTCGATATTTTTATACACTGCCTGTATCCATTCTATGCGTTGTTGAAGGCTAAACATTTCTTTTTTTGAAGCATTGATTCCGATGGCAATATAAATTCGGTCAAATAAATTCAGGCCCTTAGCCACAACCTCTGCATGTCCGTTGGTAAATGGATCAAAGGTCCCGGGGAATAGTGCTATTTTCGACATAGAATCAAATATAATGCGTTTTTATGAATCCACTTCAAGCGATCCCGTTAAAGGTCGGAAGAAACTAAATACGGATTGACCGTAAACCCTGAGTTCAACCCAGGTTTCGTGATGAAGATGAAAACCCAACATATGTTCTACAATCAACCAACCTCCCGGATTCAACAACTCATTCTTCATGATTTCTTCCACCAATTGATGGTACCCGGCCCAATGATAAGGTGGATCTGCAAATATGATATCAAATCTTTCAGGGGTTTCTAACACAAATTTTAAAGCATCTGACTCATAAACACGGCACGAGGGGTTTCCATACTGTTTCAAAAGCCCTTGTATAAAATCAGCACTTTTAGCGTCTTTCTCAACACTGCTTACAGATTCTGCACCGCGTGAAAGAAATTCTATCGACACCGCACCCGATCCTGAAAATAAATCGAGGACTTTTTTGTCTTCAATACCGGTTGAATGGGCAAGAATATTGAACAGTGCTTCCCGTGCCCGATCCGTTGTGGGTCTGGCTTTGAACCAAGCCGGTGGCCTTATGGCCAGACCTTTGTATTTTCCTCCTATGATTCGCATGACAAAGCAAGGTGCAGGATGGACTCATTTTTAAAAAGTACTTGCTCTTCTTCTGAAAGCCATTGGAAGTAGGTCGGTTCAGGTTCTAACCGTTCAATATCTTCAAAATATGGTTTAAACCACTCATTCACCATAGGATCAAAATCGGAAGGCCAGATAAATAGCTTGCCCTGCAATGCATCTATGCCGGTTTGTTCAGCGGCCAACATGGTGAAATACCTGATTTCATCCTCATTTTCAGCTTGATAGGTATTGGTCATCAACAAAGACTGATTTCTTTTCACCAAAATGGTAAGATCCTGTCCTTTGAGATAAATGGCCATATTTTCTCCTTTCGCATGCACCCAATGTGTATCCGACATCAAATAATGGAGATGGTGATAGATTCTTAATCCCGGATATACATGACTTAAAGATTGATAAATGTTCGCATCAACGGCGCAGATGGCTTTAACACGGGTATCTTCTTCTAGTTCTATTAATTGTTCTGAAACGGTATTCCTGTGATTTATCTTGAAAAGCAACGCAGATTCCTCCTCATTCAAATAACTTTCAGCAGGATAAAGCGCATACTTGGGTAGATCTAAAATCAAACGGCTCGAGCTGTAAATTTCACGAAAATAGGCCCTTGTCTGCATTAAATTATCCATCTTTTCAGAGGTAATTTCAACAAATGTTTCGAAAAAAATGGGAATTTTATGCTTATCGGTAATCAAGCATGAAAGTCGATTGGCATGTAAGACCAGAAAAATCCGGTGAGAAATGGCGTGATTTATGGATTTAGTATTTTCCAAATCACCGGTGGCTACTACCAGTTTCCTGAATAAGTTCCTTCAAACATAGAACCTACTCTGAGCGGATTACTCTCCTCTTGTCTCTTCTTGCTATAAGGTTTTGGGTCTTTCGCTTCAAAAACCTGGACTGTTACGTTACGTTCAGTAATAGTTCCGGCATCCAGCGTAAATTGAGCCCCTTCGCCATAAGGAACAAATGGCAATGAATCGAGATTAAAATTTTTGAAAAGCGAATCTTTGATGCTTACAAAAATGGAATCCATTTTAACAACTGAAGTTGAATCATCCTCGTCTCCTTCTTTTATCAAAACTTTGAACTTACCATTTTTCATCAGTTCGATCAGTTCGTCCCAGTCTTTTGAAAAAGATCCTTTCAAATCTTTAAAGGCCAATTCAGCATCTCTAACCTTCTCAAGTTGAGCAATGACCGCAGCTTCACGCTTTTGTACTTCTGCCATTTCCTTCATTGGACCGGCAATTGAATCATACACCAGATAGATCAAAACAATGATTACAATACCCAGTACTATTTTAATAACATTCTTCATTTAGATTGAATTTGCGCAATATTAATGATTTCAGTAAAATTAGAAGTTAAGAGTTTCAAATATATCATGCTTGAGGCAATAAATATCTGTTTCCTATCCAAACAAATCGTCGATTGATGTAATCAGGGTTCGTAAACGATGCATTTCCTGCAGGATTTCCTCCGGTCACGTGGAAATCAGAAAAAGCGGCATGAGAATTTACTAAGGCCGCGCCACTAAAATTAAAGGATACAGGCACAAAGCGTGCATTCATCTCATCTTCAATATTATCTCTGACCTCTTTAGTATTGGCATAGGCCAAACAAGTGATGGCCCCTTTTTCTTCTGCCAACTGTGCAGCAAGAACAATGGATTCTTCCAATCCGGATGTTTTAATCACAAATACCATCGGCCCGAAGCACTCTCTGCTATAAACCGTCTTGTCTGAGGCATGCAACTGAACAATTTTAGGAGAAGCAATCAATGCATGTTCAAATTCTTCGCTTTTAACATTCATGGTATCGAGCAAAACAATGCCACCAAAGTTTCCTTCGTCTTGAATTCGTTTTAGCGTTTGATCATTTTGAATTCCACCCAAAGTGCCTGCCCCCATTTTCGGGTGTTCGGCAATTCCCTTTACCGATGCAGCCAACATAGAGGCCACGTCGTCAAAAGAAACGATTCCTTCCGGTGTTTTTACCCCTGTAGATGCAATAAAAATATTCTGAGGGGCCGTGCACATTTGCCCGCTATATAGAGAAACAGAAAAGGCAATGTTTTGAAGTACGCCTTTTAAGTCATCCGCTGAATCGAGAATTACAGAATTCACACCGGCTTTCTCGGTAAATACGGTTTTAGGTAAGGTTTCGATGTAATCGCCAAAATGACTGCTTCCGGTATAATCGATCAATTTTACGGCCTGATTTTCCGCCAAGTGGTTGGTCACAGGATTAGAAACGGTATCCGGTGCAAGCAGCACGGTATCCGGATTGAAACCATTTTCAGAAAGCACTTTCCGCACTTCTGATACTACAATGGCAATCGGCAATATGGCTTTCGGATGCGGTTTTACTATAACACTGTTTCCGGTGATCAAGCTAGCAAACATACCCGGAGTGGTATTCCAGGTCGGGAAAGTAGAACAACCAATCACCAATCCTATTCCTTTGGGCATGGCCTTCCAGGTTTTATGAATATTCAGATCAAACTTACCCATGGGCTTACTCCAGGTTTTTTGATCAGGAAATTTCTTCAATTCATGATATCCCATGGCCACTGCTTCCAACGCGCGATCATTCGAATGTGGACCGGAAGCCTGAAAAGACATGATAAACGATTGCCCGGTGGTATGCATGGTCGCATAGGCGATTTCAAAAAAACGATGGGTAATCCTTTCAAGCGCCTCCATCAACACACCTACCCGTTCTTCCGTCGTGGTATTTTTCCAGGTTTGAAAAGCTTGTCCGGAGCGACTGATGTATTCTTCCACCTCCAAGGCAGGATAACGCACACCAATTCCGGTTTGAAGATAAGGTGAAACTTCTTCACCAATCCAAGTTGTGCCTTCATAACCAAACTCCGTAAAATTTTCATTCATTGATTTCAAAAAGGCAGATTTACCCGCCTCATCGGCATTTTCACCATACGCTTTTGGATGCTCGGGATAAGGTGTGTAATAATTTCTGTCGAAAAGGGCTGCGACTGCGGCATGCAATGTTTGCTCGTGTTTGTTGAATAAACTCATGGTGTTTTTACTTTCCATTGGATAAACAGATATGGGGTTTTATTGTTGTGTTACGATTAACTTGGTTTTGATTTTTTCGGTTCTCATCGGCAACTCAAAACCGGTATGACTCATATTTACCTCCACTATATACATACCGGGTGACAAACCGTCGAGCGACATTTTATACCAATATGCATCTGAGGCGGACACTTGGTTTATGGATTTAACCACCCTGCCTTTAAGATCCGTAATTTGAATATCAACGGTTCCAATCATATCACTACCCGGAATTTGAACAAAAAGCTCTTTACCGGCAGGATTAGGAAATACCGTCAATGGATCACGAATAATCGGAGCTTCGGGCACGGTCATGTTTCCTACAATGAAATTGTATCGAATTTCCGACCCAAAATCACCATTTACGGGTAAATAGGTTCCCCCGGTTTTCTTGTTGAGCCTAAACCAACCATTGGTGCGGGTGGGTTGTCCTATGTTATTATAATACCAGAAATGAAGACCATCCTGACCTTCATCTGTAAGCAGAAGTTCATAACATCCTGCAGGCAGATTCAGGTCGTATTGATAAATTTTGTTCGGATCCAATTTTTCCATCAGAAAAACCACCTCGCCTTTTTCATTGGTGATGGTGAGTTTATTCTCTTGCGGTTGACCATTGGTGCGCATCATGAGGGTAAAGGCTTCAAGTCGCGGTGCCGGAACAAAGGATGAAAAAGCTTCGTCGTTGGTAGGATTTTCATCCTCTAAAAGATGATTGGCATGGTTCACTTCGGCAAAAAAACGATTCACTTCAAAGTTTACCCCATCCCAATAAGGAGTAGGCAAGGTAATGGTATCCTGCCCCATAAACGGGATGTTACCCTTCCAAACATACTCTCTTTGTTTCAATCCTTCTGCACCATATTTGATCGATGCCCAGGTGAGCGGATTCGTGCCCAAATTTCGTAAAATGACCTTAGGCTCGTTACAAGAAGGATTCCAATGCTTATACTCACTGGCACTCGATGGAACCATAATATCCACTATGGAGGCATCTGTTTTAAAAGATGGATTTCCATATACAAAAAGAACCGCCGAAGCATTGTAACTGGCGGCATTGTTTCCGGTGGCTATACTTGGGTCAAGATCAATATCCAACAACATACTATCACCGGGCATTAAAGAAGATTTGATGTTGTGATAAAAGGGATATACTTTATCCCCTGGACACCAATTAGCACGGCTAAAAAGCCATGTTCCACCCTGAGGTTTCACGGCAGTAATATGGCAATCATCTCTCCACATTCTGGCCGTGTCAAGGGTCTTCCCATTCACCTTAAAATAATAGTTTTTATCACAAAACTCACCACAGCCATTGGCCTTATCAGCTCCGTGACCGGTAATGATTACCTTGACTTCTGCATCCCGGGCTTCCTGATGGATAAACATTTTTTTTCCGGGCATCCTATTGGTTTCAAATTCTGATGGGTTTGTATAAGTTCCTCCGGAGGTATATATATTTTGAATCGACAAAACAGGACGCGCCGGTGTGCCTTCAACAAAAATGAACTCAATGGTACATTGAAACCCGCTGCTCCATCCTCTGTATTGATTGCGAATGAGCACACTATCCTTCAAAAGTGAGGCAAAATCGGTAACGTCATAATAAAAGACATGTTTCCAGGATGAATCAAAACCTGCCGCTTTATACCCGGGATTTCTGAAATTCATGTAGGTCCCATAAGGAGTAATGTACCTACCCAATTCAAAAGGATCATATACTTTGTTGAAAGAAAAAGTTGTATCCGTTTTGAGAGGAGACCAGCTAATGGTATCAATTTTGGCGATCAAGGTGTCTATACGCCCGGTATTCTTCATAAGCCATACATTCACATCATAATCCCAATCGCTGCATCCGCTCGTTGGGCAACCCAATGTGTACTTCATCACAATCTTTTGGAATGATTTTCCCGCGGTTGGAAAATGAGCCAAGCGGTCATAATTACCATACCATACTTGATCGACTTTGCTGTGAGACTGAACTATGAGTGTATCACCCGGAAGGGCAAACAAACTCACGGCTATCGATGAGAAAATCAATAGGATTAAAATTCTTTTCATAGATCAGAAGGATTAAATTCAGGTTTACTTTTAGTATTTTTCTTTTCGGAACGAATCAAGTACCACAGCATAAAAACACCGACAATCACAAAGGTAAAGGATATTATTTCTGCCTGAGTAATTTCTAAGCTACCCCAATGATACTTGGTATTGACCCTTATTTTCTCAATCATAAAACGTTCCAAGCCATTCAGGATCAAGTAGAAGAAAAATAAAGTTCCGGCTACCGCAAATTTGCGGCGCACCATCCAAATGAGTCCAAATAACAATAGACAAACTAAGGTTTCATAAAATGGTGTTGGAAAAACAGGAGCAATTAAATACGGTGTTTCCTCCCAATTGCATGAATGCATCATCGCTTCATTGCCGGTAAAGGGATTACAAACTTGATTTACATTGTTGGGATAATTATAAGACCAAATCCAATCCGGTAAAAATGACATCCAACCGGGCTTGGGTGCTGTGTTCACGATTCCCCAGTCGCCATCACCGCTCATGTGGCAACCCACCCGTCCTAAGGCATAGGCCAGCATCATCGTAGGAGCTCCAACATCCAACATGATGCGCCATGGCACACCATTTTTAGCGGCATACCATAACACTGCGGCACCACCACATATCAAACCACCATAAAAAGTAAGTCCACTGAAAGGACTGCTCAAAGCACCGATGGGGTCGGCCATAAATTCATCCCAATTTTCGAGGTGATGGAATATTTTGGCTCCTGCAAAACCCGCAACTGCTGCAATGAGGGTAACATTTCCCATGATCTCATACGGATGGCGAATTCTTTCATGTTTAACCGGCTTCTCGAGCTTTGCTTTGTTTTCTGCATAGTATTTATATCCTGTTAACAGGGCAGCCACACTCACGCCCAACAAGACAGAGCCTTGAGAACTCAATATAAATGCCTGTGGATTAGAACTGACTTCACTTAAATGGGTGAATGCGTAAAGAATTTTCCAACCCAATAAGAAGCCCGTGAGGGCGGTGGTCAAAAAGTCAGACCATGGAGACATTTTTCCCTCCCAGAAATACGTCGTTTGTCCTTGAATGAGCCCTTCTTTCTCCTTTCTTTTTAATTCAATGGTCATCACGAAATTGGACGCCAAAAAAGAAAGTGCCACAAAGAACCCGAAAGTTTGTACGAATTTCAGTGGTAGCCACTGAACCCCGAACAAATCATAGAACATATCGTAAATACTGGGATACATAGAAATTTTAACTGCGAATTAAGCCCTTTAAGACCGAAAATCCCATTTTAACTTTTAATCCAAAATTACCGGATCGCATTTTAGGAACTAAAATCATCGCCGTTAATTGGCTTTAAACCCAAGATAAACCATTTGATCAATCTTGGCAAAATATTTATTTACAGTTTCTTATTCGTTTCAGAATTCTATGTGCTGGTTCTTGGTTTAATGAACCATCTGTTGAATAGCAGCCGATACATTTCCATTAAGGGTAATCTCCAGTAATTCAGCGGAAATGAGTTCATTCACCAGCAAAGGATCATAATCTGTTTCCACTTTAATGTAGTTTTGAGTAAACCCCGACATTTTACCTTTGTCTTCTTCGGCCTCAAACAGCACCGAGTACGTTTTACCCAAATGGTGGCGGTAAAAAGCCTGTCTTTTCTTTTCACTTAGAATTCTCAAACGAGCAACCCGATCATTTTTTATATGCTGAGGCACTTTGTCTTCGAGTTTCTTTGCCGTTGTTCGGGCCCTTTCAGAATAAGGAAAGACGTGAAGGTATGAAACATCGAGATTCACCAGAAATTCATAGGTTTCCAGAAAATCTTCCTCCGTTTCTCCCGGAAATCCGACAATCACATCTACGCCTATAGCCGCATCCGGCATAACTTCTTTTATCTTTTCAACCTTTTCTTCATAGAGACTTCGCTCATATTTCCTGCGCATCATTTTGAGCAACTTATCCGACCCACTTTGCAGCGGAACATGAAAATGCGGCACAAATTTTTGAGAAGTAGACACAAATTGGATGATTTCGTCTGTAAGCAAATTGGGCTCAATCGAAGAAATTCTAAATCGGTCAATTCCCGGAATGTGATCTAATTCTCTGATCAGATCCATCAGTGTTTCTCCCTGTTGAACGCCAAAATCCCCAATATTCACGCCGGTTAAAACCACTTCACGCACGCCTGTTTTGGCAACTTCCCGGGCCACCTCCAAGGTTTCAGCTACCGTAGCTGATCTGCTGGCACCTCTGGCCAAAGGAATGGTACAAAATGAACAGAAATAATCACAGCCATCCTGCACCTTCAAAAAAGAACGGGTTCTGTCTCCGGCTGAAAATCCGGGTATAAAAATATTGGTTTCCTTGATGTTGCGATTATGAACTTCTGCTTTATCCTTTTTGGATATTTCGGTAAGGTATTCTAGCAGATTAAACTTTTCTGCGGCACCCAAAACAAGATCTACCCCGGATATTTCAGCAATTTCTTTGGGTTTGAGCTGCGCATAACAACCCACAATCACCACAAAGGCATCGGGATTAATTTTTAGGGCTTCTCGCACCACCTTTTTGCACTTTCGATCGGCATTTTCAGTCACCGAACAGGTGTTGATGACATAGATGTTGGCCTTTTCCTGAAATTCAACACGACACATACCAGCATCCGTCAATTGACGCCCAATGGTGGATGTTTCTGAGAAATTCAGCTTACATCCCAACGTATAAAAAGCTACACTTTTTTGCATTGCAGGTGCAAAGATAAGGATTCAACAATGAACCATGAAAGATTCACAAAAGTGCATGTTTTGAATGCCATTTTTCAATCATTTTATCCTTATTTCAAGGTTTTGCAGATTTTTAGTTCGGCTACTTAGACTCCATTTTCTATATTTGCCTATATGATCATCAGAAAAAAATCTCCAGCTTTTGTTATTCTAATGTCCATTGGCCTCATGGCTTCTTTATTTTCATCTTGTAAAGAAGATGCCACCGATGACCCTGATTCTGAAATCGGAAGACTCTATGCTGAAGTAAATGACAACAGTTTTGTTTTCTATAAAAATGAAGATAAAATTCTGAGTCCGAAAGGAAGCAGTCCGCATGGTGAGTTTAAATTAAGATTTAACAACATTGCCCTTAGCTCTTTAGATTCTACAGGCAAACTCCCTGACGGCGGTAAATTTAAGGAAGGAGCCATCGTTTTAAAGGAAATTATAGAAGGCGGTAAAGTTTCAGATTATATAGTAATGAAAAAAGCCGAGACTCATGTCAACGCAAAAAACAGTTGGCTTTGGTACGGTTTTACTAAAGACGGTAAAGTTAGAAACGATCCTGCCGACAAAGGAAAAGACTGCGCCGGATGCCATTCTGCCGGCAGTTCAAGAGATCATACCTTGACTTTTACACTCCATCCTTAGTTTATATTTATTTCTGTTTGCATCTAAAAATTTAGGGGCAATTTGCGGTCTGTCCACTCATAGTCCTCGCACGTTCGGCAGCCAAACCTAAGGCAAAATCAGAACTTCCTTCGGTCGTTTGCTTTTGCCCATGTTTGCCAAAGCCGCCCGCGCTGTGGGCTACCGCTGCCATCCCGTTGCCAACATCCACCTCCAACCCTTCAAGGGAGGCCAACCCTTCAAGGGTGTCGGTCCCTTGAAGGGTTGGTTCAACTGGCACACATGATCAAAATAAACGATTTGACTGACAAAAATCAGCCTACCTCCTTAAAATCTCTTGTTCTCAAGGCCATAAATTGCATCAACATCACTTGGTTTATGAGTTTTTGGCAATTGAAGATATTGCCATATAAGTTTAAATAAATCGCAGACACTCCGAATTGAAAAGTAAATTAACAGAATCCATGATTCCTAATTCCCAACCTCCCCTTCCAGCACCATCCACTCCACCCAATTCTCTCCATACTGATAAGGCATCAGCGCCAAATTCGCCATCGGTTTGGTGATGATCAATTGTGCGAGTTTTCCGCGTGTGATGCTTCCCGTTTGTGCCGATAATCCCAAAGCAGCGGCCCCGTTGATGGTGCAGGCGTTCAATGCTTCATTCACGGTGAGTTTCTGCTGAATGCACGCCAAACTCATCACAAATTGCATATTGCCGGAAGGCGTGCTACCCGGGTTGTAATCGGTTGCCAGATTGATGGCTATGTTTCTTTGAATCATTTCACGCAAGGGTGTATAGGGAATTCCCAAAAAGAAGGAACATCCGGGCAAAGCAGTAACCATGCACGAACTATTGGCAAGAATTGCCATGTCTTCATCGGTCACCACTTCGAGATGATCTACAGAGGCTGCTTGATGCCGAAGGGCGGCTTGAACCCCACCGATTGAATTAAACTGATTCACGTGCAATCGAGGCACCAATCCATATTTGCAGGCGGCTTCAAGGATGCGATCGGTTTGAGGGATGCTGAAATATCCCTTCTCACAAAAAACATCCACATAATCTGCGAGCTTTTCTTCGGCCACAGCCGGCAGCATATCATGGATGATTGCATCCACGTAACCATCCGGATTTTCTTTAAATTCAAGAGGGAAAGCATGGGCTCCCAAAAATGTCGCTTTCACCGGAATTGGAAAATTTTCCTTCAATCGGCGAACGACCCGGAGCATTTTCAGCTCAGCATCCGTGCTTAAACCATAACCGCTCTTAATTTCGATCCCGCCTGTTCCGGTGGCAATAACTTGGTTGAGCCTTGCTGAAGCTCTGGCATATAATTCATCTTCCGACATCTGACGCAATGCCATGGCCGAATTCAAAATTCCACCTCCTCTTTCCGCAATTTGTTGATAGGTCATCCCATTGAGTCGATCTTCAAATTCTTGCTCACGGGTATGGGCAAAAACAAGATGGGTATGCGAATCCACAAAAGCAGGCAAAACCATCCTGCCCTTACAATCTATGACTTCTTCTCCGGGATTGGGCACGAACGTATCCATCGTCCCGAAATCTTCTATCTTCTTTTGATTGATTCGAAGCCATGCGTTCGAAAGGCAATGCAGCTTTGCCAAGTTGTTGCCTTTAAGCACCTCCACACCCTCCGGTAAGATTCCTGCCAAAGAATGTATGTTGATTAATGATTTTTGCATGTATTTTTGGATCATGGACCTCACAGCAATATTATCCAAACAAGTGCAGAAAGGCAAAAATGTATTTATCGCACCCAATGCAACAACCATCGGTCATGTGACCCTTGGCGATGAAAGTTCAGTTTGGTTTGGCGCTGTTCTGCGTGCGGACAGCGACCGGATCGATATAGGACAACGCACCAATATTCAAGATAATGCTGTGGTACATGTAGATCCGGGATGTCCGGCCATCATCGGCGATGAATGTATTGTGGGACATTTGGCCCTGGTGCATGGAGCCAGAATCGGTCATCACGTTTTGGTGGGAATGCACAGTACGATCCTAAATGACGCTCAAATTGGCGAATTCTGTATCATCGGCGCAAATACCCTGATTACAGCGAATACGATCATACCACCTTATTCTATGGTTCTGGGGAGTCCGGGCAAAGTCATAAAAACATTGGATGACCGTGCCATTGAAGCCATTCGCAAGAACGCCTCCGTTTATGTAGATTTGGCCCGATCCTATCTCAGTTTTTACGGAGATATTCAGGAATTCTAATTAGAATTTAATGGTTATTCGCATGCTTACCTAAAAAATTACAATTAATTATAAATTGAAAAGATATGACACAATCAACTCATCAGAATGATTGACTATATCAGTAATTACATTTTCAGGGCTTTGCCCAAACATCATTTCACAATGAAAATATGCATTGCACCCCCACTTCATTTTTTTTCTTGACAAAAAAAACGAAGCAAAAAAAGTCAAGGCTGTATTTCTCTTTTCTATCCGCTACAGCCATGGCGGCGCTTTCCACGATGGGAGCCACTTCTAATATTTAATTGGGTTACCTGAGTTTGCTAGTCAGTCGATATAAAGAAATGAAACCGGAGTTCAATCGTCGTTCGCCCATCGCTGTATTTTCTGCTCAATGGGATCATCGGTTTTCACGCCACCATAACCTAGCGGATCACGAAAAGACAAATAAGGCCAATTCCCACCCGCAGGCCAGATTCTGCAATGATTCATGAATGCACTTCATTATCAGAAAACTCAATTAATATTCAAGGCCATCTCACCCAGCTGACCTTTACTTTCGGAAAGAAAACGGATAATCCTTTCGAATTTAGAATCTTTTTTTCAGGGTTATGATACCGCGTTCATCCCATTGTTTCCAAACCCCTGATTTTTCACCATTGGTATAGGAAATCTTCATGCGGAGATTGCCGTTGATATCCCAAAATTTCCAAACGCCATCTTTTTTACCATCCAGGTAATGCGCCTGCATAAGAATATTTCCATTTTCAGCGTAACGAATTACTTCACCGCTTTTTAGGCCATTGGCATAATTCGCCACTTCCTTAATATCTCCATTTGAATAGAAATACACAGCCGGTCCGTTCATAACTCCACTTACCAAACGCACATCAGCCGATACTTCATTCGGCGCATACGTGATTTTATATTCTCCGGTAACCGGAATTCCGTTTCTGTCGACAAATTGATTATCGACATAAGCCATATCATGCTGAGCAAACAAAGCAGATGAAAACAACACCATCACAAACACGAACATTTCCTTTTTCATAACTTTCAATTTATCTTGTGTTAACAATTTCTTAACAAAGATAGTCAAGAAATTGATTTAAACAAATGATAAAAAAATAAAATCTCCTGATAAGAAAAAAATATACGAACAATTGAACGTGGAGATGTGTTAGAAGTGAACAAAATCTAAATTTGCACCCGTAATAAAATCAATTTAAATCATGACAGTATTAGTAGGAAAACAAGCTCCGTTATTCAAAGCACCTGCAGTGGTGAACGGTGAGGAAGTAGTACATAATTTCTCATTAGAGCAGTATCTCGGCGATCAGTATGTAATTTTCTTTTTCTATCCGAAAGATTTCACTTTCGTTTGTCCAACAGAATTGCATGCTTTTCAGGATAAATTGGCGGAATTTCATGCCAAAGGTTGTGCAGTAGTTGCATGCAGCACTGACACCGAGGAAAGTCACTGGGGTTGGCTTCAGATGAGCAAAGAGGCAGGAGGAATTCAAGGAATTACTTACCCGATTGTTGCGGATACCACTAAAACTATTACTACCAATTATGGCATTCTGGCCGGTGATTATGGATATAATGAAGATGGTTTGTTGGAAGCCACCGGTGCTATGGTAGCATACCGCGGATTATTCCTGATCGACAAAAACGGTAAAGTTCGCCATCAGATTGTAAACGATTTGCCTTTGGGCAGAAATGTGAATGAAGCCTTGCGCATGTTGGATGCTTTGAAGCACCTCGATGAGTATGGTGAAGTTTGTCCTGCCAACTGGGAAGAAGGCAAAGACGCTATGAAAGCTACACACGAAGGGGTAGCCAATTATCTCAGCAAACACTGATTTTCTAGCGAAATATAAGATCAAGGCTGTCTTACCGATGTAAGGCAGCTTTTTTTTTTAGCTCAAATACAAGATCAAGCACCGATATAGTTGCGAGATGTCACCCATAAATATTACGTTCAGAATCCGTGATTGTTTGATTTACCACCGCCAATCACTTACTTTGCCTTCATGAAATACGAACAACCCGACTCTCAACTTTTTATTCATAACCGGAAACGCTTTACCGATCAAATGACGCCGGGCACCATCGCCATCTTTCACTCGAATTATCAATATGTTTGGAATGGAGATGCCCACTATAAATTTAAACAGAACTCCGACTTTTTCTGGTTGTGTGGCATTGATCAGGAATACTCTGTGTTGGTCCTTTTTCCGGATTGTCCGATTCCTGAATATCGCGCATGTCTGTTTTTAACCGAAACCAATGAAAAAATTGCAGTTTGGGAAGGACATAAATACACCAAGCAAGAAGCCGCACACGCTTCCGGAATTCCGAATATTTTCTGGAATCAGGGCTATATGGACACCCTCCGTCCGATTATCAACATGGCCGACACTATCTGCCTTCCCTTGAATGAAAATGATCGATATGCCCACAAATCTCCTTATAAAGCCCTGGACTTTGCCCTTGAAATCCAAAAACTTTATCCACTTCATCAATATCAACGTGCCGGTAAAACATTACAACGTTTGAGGTCTGTTAAATCGGACTATGAAATTGAATTGCACAGAAAAGCCATCGGTATCAGCAAAAAAGGTTGGGAAAGAATCCTTAAATTCACCAAACCCGGCGTATGGGAGCATGAAATTGAAGCCGAACTCATCCATGAGTATATTCGCAACAGAGCCAACGGCCACTCCTTTGAACCCATTGTAGGCAGTGGACCCAATGCATGCGTATTGCACTATATCGAAAATAACAAACAAGTAGAAGACGGACACCTCATCTTAGTAGATTGCGGTGTTGACTATGCCAACTATGCCAGTGATATGACCCGTTGCTTGCCGGCCAACGGAAAATTCTCCTCCAGACAAAAAGATGTGTATAATGCTGTTTTAAGGGTCATGAGAGGTGCCACTCAATTGCTCAAACCCGGAACCATGCTGATGGAATATCATAAAGTGGTTGGTGAAATGATGGAGAAAGAATTGGTCGACTTAAAACTCATCACATTAGACGAAATCAAAAAACAAGATCCGGCCTGGCCTGCCTATAAAAAGTATTTCATGCACGGCACTTCACATTTTCTGGGAGTAGATGTACATGATAGCGGAATGCGTTATGAACCCATGCAAGCCGGAAATCTATTCACCTGTGAACCGGGTATTTATATTAAAGAAGAAGGTATTGGTGTTCGCATCGAAAACAACATTCTCATTACGAAGAATGGCTATATCGATTTAATGGATGAAATATCCATGCCCATTGAAGTAGAAGAAATTGAAACCATCATGAATGGCTAACCAAGGGTTGATTCCAAATCTATATTGTTTACCCGGATTGGGCGCAGACCGAAGATTGTTCTCCGGGTTTAAATCTGATTTGGTTTCTGTTCATTACCTCGATTTCATTGAACCGCTTGAGCATGAAAATTTTAGCCAATATGCCCGCAGATTATCTGCCTCCATTGACTTAAATCATCCATTTTTTCTGATGGGTATTTCACTTGGAGGCATGATTTCCACTGAGATCGCTCATCTCATCAAACCTCAGGGAATCATCTATCTTTCTACCATAAAATGCTCCTCTGAAATGCGATCATGGATGCGTTTGGGCAAACATATACCGTTACCCGGTTTTAGCCTTTTTAAGAAAATGATGCCCAGAGCCCGCATGTATTTCAAATCTGACCATGATTTTGATCTTTTCAATATCATGCTTCAAAACACATCCGAAAAGTTTGGTGAATGGGCCACGGAGCAGGTTGTGAACTGGGAGCAAGTAAAGCCGGAGGTCCCCTATCTGCATATCAATGGGGCGAAAGATGAATTATTCCCGCCATCAAAAATTCCGGATGCAAAAGTGATTGAAGGAAGACACGACCTGACTTTATATGCCTGGCCGGAGCTCAACCCTATGATAGAAACTTGGCTTTCAGAACAAATCAAAAGATGAAAGATGCTGAAATGAAAGATTTCATTACCCGGCTTCCTGATTTGCCGGGGGTGTATAAATACTTTGATGATGAGCAGCGCATCTTGTATGTTGGCAAGGCGAAAAATTTAAAAAAACGCGTCAGTAGCTATTTCTCAAAGCAACACGACAACGGGAAAACCCGGGTGTTGGTATCAAAAATTCGACATATCGAGTTTACGGTGGTTGATTCTGAAACCGAAGCACTTTTGCTCGAAAATAATCTGATCAAGGAATTTCAGCCCAGGTATAATATAAACCTGAAAGACGATAAAACCTATCCGCTCATCCGCATCACTAAAGAGCGATTCCCGAAGGTATTCCCGACCAGACAACCGGTTGCAGATGGTTCAGATTATTTCGGACCCTATGCATCCGTAAGAGCCATGCATTTTGTGCTCGACTTTGTAAAGCAACTCTATCCGATCAGAAATTGCAATCTTGCCTTAACTAAAAAAAATATAGATAGCGGCAAATTCGCAGTCTGTCTCGAATATCATTTAGGAAACTGCAAAGGTCCTTGTGAGGACAAGCAAACTGAAGCAGATTATCTTGAAAGTATACAGAATATAAAGTACGTCTTACGAGGTAAACTGGGAGAAGTAAAGAATCATCTGAAAGCAGAAATGTTGGAAGCCGCTGAAGCATTCAGATTTGAAGAAGCCGCCCAATTCAAGGATAAAATTGAATTGCTCGAAAAATTCAGAAGCAACAGTGTCGTTGCGAATCATCTCTCCGGAAATATCGATGTATTTAATCTAGATACTGACAACAAGTTTGCATTTGTAAATTTCCTTAGGGTGGTAGATGGCATGGTCATTCAAACGCGCACCATTGAATGTAAAAAGATACTGGATGAACAACCGGAGGAAATTCTACAATTCGCCATGTCTGAAATTCACCATCTTTATGGCACAGATATAGATGAAGTGGTGTTGCCGTTTTATCCTGAATTCTCACCCGGAAATTTCAAAATTACCGTGCCTAAAGGCGGAGAGAAACTCAAATTGCTCGAATTGAGTAAAAAAAATGCGATGCTATTCCGAAAAGATCGCATCAGTCAATACGAAAAACTCAATCCTGAATTTAGGGTAGAGCGCTTGCTTACACAAATGAAACAAGATCTTAGATTAACTGAGTTACCTGCCCATATAGAGTGTTTCGACAATTCTAATTTTCATGGTGATTATGCCGTTTCTGCCTGTGTGGTTTTTAAGGATGGTAAGCCGGCTAAAAAAGACTACCGACATTTTAATGTAAAAACGGTCATCGGACCGGATGATTTTGCCACCATGCGGGAAGTTATATCGCGCAGATACAGCAAAGTTCTGCAGGAACAAGAACCGCTTCCTCAATTGATTGTAGTGGATGGAGGAAAAGGACAACTTTCCGCAGCAGTAGATGCCATGAAAGAAGTTGGCATTTATGGAAAAGTTGCCGTCATTGGAATTGCTAAGAAACTGGAAGAATTATTTTATCCGGAAGATCCTGTGCCGTTGCATCTCGATAAAAAATCGGAGACTTTAAAAATAATCCAACAAATGCGCGACGAGGCGCATCGCTTTGGCATCACCCATCACCGTAAACGCAGAAACAAAGGTGGACTATCCTCAGAATTAGAGGCTATTCCTGGCATAGGCGAAGAATCCATACAATTGCTGTTGCGAAAGTTTAAGAGCCTTAAAAAAATCAGAGAAGCCGGTATGGAAGAATTGTCATTGGCCATTGGCAATGCGCGGGCAGCAATCGTATTTAATCATTACCACGCTCACCATGCGCAAGATTGAGCATCTTAACTTAACCGTGAAGGAGCTAAGATCTTGGCTAATTCCGTTCTTGGCATCAGAAACCCATGTGGCCATTTGTGATAGTTGCGATATGCCTTCTGCAGCCAGCATTCAACAATATCAGATGTTGATTGCCTGGGGCAAGCATGCCGAAATCATACCGAATGAACAAAATGCTTTTGAGGAGATCATGGCATTTCATAAAGCCCATGAAGATTGGATTTTTGGCATATTTTCGTACGACCTAAAAAACAGTCTGGAAGATTTAAAAAGTCAAAATCCGCACCCGACTCAAACCCCTCCGGCTGCATTTTTTGTTCCGGAACATCTCATTATTGTCAATAATGCAGGCGAAATTTTTTGGATGAGTCATAGTTGGGATGTTCAGGATTTAAACCGTTTTTTGGAGATTCCGCGCCATCGACCTAATTCCGCTTTTTCAGAAGAGCCCTTGTTTGTTCATAATGTTGATAGAGATCGGTACGTAGAAAAAGTGGAAAGTATCAAAGAGCAGATTCTGGAAGGAAATGTTTATGAACTTAATTATTGTCACGAATTTCATGCATGTCCGGCCAATTTGAAAACCCCAATCCGATTGTTTGAAAAAATTCGACATGAAAGTCCTGCTCCATTTGCAGCTTACTTCTGCTTAAATGATTGGAATTTAATAGGTTGCAGTCCGGAACGGTTTCTTCAAAGAAGAGGACAGCGTTTGATATCACAGCCCATCAAAGGAACTGCACCGCGCAGAGATGACCCTGAAGAAGATGCCGCTGAGAAGCAAAAGTTGAGCACTTCAGAAAAGGAAAAAGCCGAAAATGTGATGATTGTAGATCTCGTGCGAAACGATTTTGCCAGAAGCTGTTTAACAGGCAGTATCCAGGTTAAAGAGCTCTTTGGGATTTATTCATTTCCGAGGGTTCATCAATTGATTTCGACCATCGAGGGTATTGAAAATGAGCATTTGACATTGCTCCAATCCTTAAAAAATGCATTCCCCATGGGCAGTATGACCGGAGCTCCCAAAATAGCTGCGATGAAATTGATAGACGAGTTAGAAGAAAATGCTCGAGGTTGGTATTCAGGTGCTTTTGGATATATCTCCCCGAATGGAGACTTCGATTTCAATGTGGTCATCAGGAGTTTTGTCTATAACCGAAAAACAGATTACTTGTCTGTGATGGCAGGGGGTGCGATCACCATTGACTCTGACCCACTGCAGGAATATGAAGAAAGTTTGCTCAAAGCGCGCTATTTACTGCTATCCGTAAAATAATAATGTCAGAAATTAATTAGGTTTACCGTTTAAAACATCGCCTTATGAATATCCCATCCCTCGATTTAAATCTTTTTCTAAACGGCACCTCTGAACAAAAAGATTTGTTTGTACAACAACTTGGAAGTGCTTATGCCGAAATTGGATTCGCGGCCGTTAAAAATCATTTTTTAGATGAAAAAACATCCGCAGATTTATATCGTTTTACGAAAGAGTTTTTCGATCTTGAGGAAGACATAAAAAGAAAATACCAAATTGAAGGATTGGCCGGTCAGCGAGGATACACTTCATTTGGCAAAGAACATGCGAAAAACAGCGCTAAAGGAGATTTAAAAGAATTCTACCACTTTGGACAAGAAATAGTAGATGAAGATCCGGCTTTATTCGGATACCCTATCAATATGAAAGTGGATGAAGCTCCTCAGTTCTATGAAGCGGCGATGGATGCTTACCGGGCACTTGAAAAAACAGGACAATATATGCTGAGAGCCATGGCATTGTATCTTGGCTTGGAGGAAGATTATTTCGATCAAAAAATAAAAAACGGGAACAGCATATTGCGCCCAATTCATTATGCGCCTATTCTATCAGATCCAGATTCTGCTGTACGGGCAGGTGCACATGAAGATATTAACCTCATCACCTTATTGATGGGTGCCAGCAGCGAAGGGCTTGAAATTTTAGATAAAAAAGGAAATTGGGTCGCAGTTACGGCCCTTCCGGATCATGTGGTGGTGAATGTTGGAGATATGCTCGAGCGTCTCACGAACAATGTTTTTAAATCTACTACGCACAGAGTAGTTAATCCACCCAAAGAAAAATGGTCAGAGCCCAGATACAGCATTCCTTTCTTTCTGCATCCCAGATCAGAAGTAAGGCTCGATTGTCTTGAGTCATGCATATCTGAAGATAGACCTGCAGCCTATTCACCTATATCTGCCGGTGAATTTCTGGAAGAAAGACTGAGAGAAATCGGGTTGCTGAAATAAAGGATAAACTGTTTTATCTGAATATGCGTCGATCAAAGGGAAACGGTTCTATCGATTGTATGACAATTCTTTTAAAATCAGGGTGGTTTGGATTAATGAGGATATTAAAATCACCTTTGGTAACAGAAGACGGAATCTTCAAAACACCATATTTACCTTCTCTAACAAATTGATCTCCAATTTTTTGCGTAGAAATCGGATGTGGGAACACGTTCCAATCTGAAGGTAATTCGTTTAAATCAACTTCATCGATGGTCACATCTTCCGGAAGGGTTATCGTAATCATTTGATAATCGTCCGGAAGGGTTGCCAAAGAAAGGTGTACCGCAACTTCAGCCATGGCCAACGATCGGTTCATGGCGGTATAAATGAGTTCAACCCCTTTCGAATTCCATCGTGCACCTCTTAAAGCAGCCCCTTTGCCGGATAAATCCTGCGCAAATGCAGCTCTAGAAAGCCTAAATACTTCCATTATGAAAAAATACCCTGATTGATATGCGAAAGCTCTGTGATAACGAGCTCTTTGCCGTATGAATCAGAGAGCAAATCAATGGGTTTATAATTGGCCAAGGCAAAATTGGGCGTATTGAGCCAAAGGTTAAATTTTTCTAACTGGCCAAAAACCTGAAGGCCATATTGAGTAACTTCTGCCATTTCAAGGATTTTTTCTGAGTGAATGGATTTAAAATGGAAATTGTTGGCCGCCTTATATCTCTGAAGCGATTTGGCAGAAATGTTGAGATATTTTGCCCAATCAAATTCCGAGAATGGTGTGATATTTTGAATGAGCTCAAACAATTTATAAGGGATGCCCGCTTTAATAACAGATATCAATAACATACGATCTGAAAGAAACTCATTGAAGGTGATGGATGCCCTCCCTTTTAGGGAAAAATAAGGAGACGATGCTTCATTTAATAAGCTGTTTATTTGTTCATCAAGAAGGTATGATATGTTTGATTTGTTGGGGCTCATTTTTAATACGAAAAACAATTGACTTCAAATTTAAGACATTTGTCTAATTTTAAAAAATCTTTTTACTCATTTTCATTCCAATCTTCTTCGCTTGTAAATTCGATGTTTGATTTCTTAAGCCAATCATAAAAGTATTGCATCCCCTCCGAAGCACCGGTATCAAAAATCTGAAAATTCGATGGGAGCATGAGTTCAGCAGCATTGGGATCAATTATAAAAACGGGTACATCCTTCTGCACAAAATGGATCAATGAAGCGGCAGGATAAACGACCAACGAAGTGCCAATAATTACCAAACAATCTGCTTCAGAAACGATTCGCATGGCTTCATTCATCATCGGAACTTCCTCCCCAAACCATACGATATGTGGTCTCCATGGCATTCCATTCGGACAAGGAACCTCAAGATTTGCTGAAGGTGAACCAAAAATTTCTTGAGCAGTTTTAATTTCGAGGTCATCCGCCTGACTTCTCATTTTCATGAGTTCTCCATGCAAGTGCAAAACATTTTTACTGCCGGCTCTTTCGTGCAAATCATCTACATTTTGCGTAATTACCTGCACTTCGCAATCTCGCGCCAAACGACTGATGATTAGGTGTGCTTCATTGGGTTGGCTCATCAAACAATTTTTTCTTCTTTCGTTATAAAACTGTGTAACAAGTTGAGGATCTTTCATCCAAGCTTCCGGTGAAGCCACATCCTCTACCCTATGCCCTTCCCACAAACCATCCGCCCCTCTGAAAGTAGGTATACCGCTTTCCGCGCTAATTCCTGATCCGGTAAAAAAAACCAATCGCATTTTCATGACAATATAAACTCATCGAAGATAGCACAATATGATAAATTTGCAGCCCATGCTCAGTCGCATTTACAAATCGCATTTACGCTCTCTTATTCGTTTGAGCATTCCTATTATTTCAGGACAAATCGGATGGGTATTGATGGGGTTTGCTGACAATATTATGGTGAGCAAAGTTGGATATGTTTCTTTGGCAGCTGCCGGAATCACCAACAGTGTGTTTTTTCTGGTCACCATATTTTCTATGGGAGTGTTGATGGTGGTGCCCACGATTGTTGCTGAGAAGATGCATCCCGGCAGCAAGCACACCCTTCGATCTTTGCAGCAGGAAACCCAATGGCTCAGTCAGATGCTGGGCATTATTACATTTGGAATTTTAATGCTTGTTTATTTTAATTTCGATTTGCTTGATCAAGAAACCGCAGTAGAAAATGAGGCAAAGCCCTATTTTCTTGTGGTGGCCATTTCATCATTCCCAAACCTGTGGTTTATGGCGAGTAAGAATTTATGCGACGGATATCAAAAAACAAGTGCACCGATGGTCATCACTTTTGCGGCACTCCTGCTCAATATCATACTTAATTGGATCTTTATATTTGGACATGGCGTTCAGCCCATGGGTTTGCTTGGAGCAGGATATGCTACTTTGATCAGCCGAATATTTATGGCGGTTACCATTACCATTTATATGAACAAGAATCTATCCATTCCGGGTAATCAATATAAAAGTCTTTCTGTTTTGCCCTTTGGAAAGTGGTTGCATTTGCGTCAAATTTTGAAATTGGGTGTTCCCAGTGGTTTCCAATATTTCTTTGAGGTGGCTGCATTTGCGTTGGCAGGAATTATGGCCGGCTGGCTAGGGGCAAAAGAATTGGCCGCTCATCAAATAGGCATTACCCTTTCATCGCTTACCTATATGTTCGCATTGGGTATTTCAACAGCCTCTTCGATCATCATTGGCAATGCATTTTCGAAGCGAAATTTGCCAAAGACAGAATCTGCCGGAATTACTGCACTGGGTTTAATTACGGTCATTATGATCATTTTCAGCCTGGCTTTCGGTATTTTTCGATCAGGCCTGGCGAAGTCTTTTTCTGATGAATGGTTGGTAGTTGAGTTCACCACAGGCATTTTGCTCATAGCGGCAGTCTACCAAATATTCGATGGGGTGCAAGGAGTGGCATTGGGAGTATTAAGAGGCATGCGCGACGTGAAAGTGCCCTTGGTTTTCACCCTGATAGCCTATTGGGGTATCAGCATTCCTTTGGGGTATTGGCTGGCTTTTGAGAAAGAATTGGGCATTTATGGCATTTGGTATGGACTCACGGCAGGATTATTCTGCTCAGCCATTTTCCTTTCTTTGCGCTTCAAAAAATTAATCGTTAATTCAAAAAATAATTCCTGATTCATGAAATATACTTGCTTACTGCTCATAACCCTTGGAACCTTTGTATGCAGCGCACAACAAACCATTGAAGCCGGTTTAGGACCTCTGTTCAATTATCATTTTATCCGAACCGACCCGCATCAATTGGGTGATTCCATGAAAAATATCGCTGCCCTGAGAACTACTTTTCAAGGTGGGATTCGGGTAAACCTGAAAGCCGGGAGAAACTGGAAATTCCAAACCGGAATTGGTTATGCCAGAAACAGCTCTCGATTTGAGCGAACTGGACTAGAGTTTCATGATACCATTCATACTGAGATTGGTCGCATCGAAGATTTGTCTCAGGCTGCGACAAAAACGGTGATCTACAAATACAATTTTGACTACATTGAAATTCCACTTAATTTCATGTATCAGATTCACGTTCAAAAAGGAACATCATTTTACACCCCTTATGTTTTGATTGGCGTTCAAAATCAGCTTCTGATGAAACATTTTATGCATGTTGATCTCAAAGGCTTTTCTGCCTACGGGGAACAATCCTTTGATATTGACAAGACCGGCTGGGATGGTGCCGAATACAAAATGCAATTGAATCTAGGAGCACGATTTGAATTTAAAATGGAAAAATCAATGGCTGTATCTGTTCAGCCTGAGATTAAAATTCCGCTCATGGCCACAGCCGGAGACAATCCTTCGGTAAATCACGGAGCCTTGGGTTTATGGCTTGGAATCAACCGAAAATTTTAAAATCAGAAAAATAATTATCTTGAATTAATATAAGACGTGCAAAGGACCGGCTGCTTGCTTTAAAGCATAGGTATTTCCTTCAGCGATGGTATATTCCACAATATAAAAGTAAGTGCCGATAGGTACTATTTCTCCTTCATCTTTACCATCCCAACCGTCTGTGGAAGGAGAATCATAAATCTTTCGTCCCCAACGGTCGTAAATGCGAATGTTGATGAGATTATAATTTCCAAGGGGAATAAATCGTTCGTTTTGACCATCCTGATTGGGAGAAATAGCATTTACAATAAAAATGGTACATGCATAAGGCTCGATATAAACATCGATAGAATCCCTTAAGGAACCGCAAGCATTGGTTACGTTTACCTTATAAATTCCACTTTGCGAAATGGTTCGTTCAGGATCGGTGTTCCCATCATTCCAGCTGTAAACTGCCAAATCAGAAGTCACATTGAGTTTCACCGTATACCCGCCGCATAAACTGGTATCATTGCCCAGATTGAAAGAAGGAGGCTTTATCTGACGAATATTTACAGAATCTCTGAAGGTGCATTTCCCATCGTTGGCATCACCCCAAAAGATACCACCGTTACTTGCAGATGCCATTTGGGTATTTTGCCCATTGCTCCACAGATAACCAATACCAGTAATACCAATGTCATAGTTAATGGCATCTCCAACACATAGTATGGTATCATTGCCCAAACTAAAAAAGGGTTTAGGATTGACCGTCACGCTAACTCGGGCAGAATCTATACAATCTCCCTGTTTGTAAATGTAATACACTTCATACGTTCCCAACACGTTTGGGGTAAAAGTGGAATCAAGGCTATTGACGCCATTTCCAGAGAATGTGCCTCCCGGAAGGTTAGGAATTAATTTGACCGAGGGTTCTCCTTGGCAATAAGCCGCCTTTAATCCTGTAAAATAGTTATTGGGTTGAGTATATATCTTTACACTGTCGAAACCGACATCGCGGCAACCTTTACTATCCACTACATTCAAAGTAATGTAGTATTTACCTGCAGCAGAATAGCTATAATTAACCGGATTACCCTGAAGTGAATCATTGTTTCCAAATTTCCACCAACTGGTTGTAATATCCGGCGCGGTATGAGAGAAATTAAACACGTTTCCTGTCAAACAAAGCGCCGTGTCGCTGAGGACTATTTTACCGGCACTGAGCGGAGGAGTAAGTACGCGGTAATATTTGGAAGTTGAGTCAAAGCAATATTCACGCGTTGAATTAGGCGAAATCCTTCTTTTTGTCACGAGTTTCACCTCAAACAACCCATCATAGGTATATTTCTTTTGCGCATTGTATCCGGAAGACGAAGAATTGTCGCCATAAGTCCAATTGAATGTGGTTTCATCATAGCTCGTACCACCTACAGGAGGCACAACGGTCGTATTTTTAAATTTGTAAAAATTCCCTAACAAACACTGAATAGAATCATTTCCCGGCAGTGGATCAAGAATGAAGTCTGTTATTGCCGGAATCACTACTGTGTCTTGCCGAATGATTTTTGAATAGCAACCCGTGGCCAAAACTTCCAGCTTCACATTGTAAACACCCCCTTTACTATAGGTATAGGATGGGCTTGTAGCCGTGCTGGTGGTCATATTCCCAAAATCCCAAAGATAGGTCATTGAGAGGCTCAAAGTATTCGAAGAGGTGTTGGTAAAAGAGAAATTATTACCCTGTAAACACTGATAATCATCGACAATATTGAAGTCTGCAATGAGATTCTCCGTTGTAACACTTGCCTCAGGATATGGTGTGTTGAGATAATAAAAATTTGAACCTGCAAAGTTGTACTCTATGACTGCAAAATAATACGTAGTATTCGATTCTAGATTTCGCACCGTAGCAGAATTGCCGGTTCCACGGTATACCACAAAAACATCCGACCCCAATTTAGACCCTAATCCAAAAGAATCACGACCGGTATAAAATTGATTATCAACCGGAAACGCGTTGATTGTATTTGCCTTTCTCGCCAAAACTAAACGTACAGCTCCATTTCCGTTGGTCCAGCTAAAATTGAGTTGTTGACAATAAACGGTATTAAAAACAATATTCTTAGCAGCCGTAGTAGGGGCTTGCGCCTTCACAGATTGCGAAGAAATCCCCGTCATCAATATGATTGCTAAAATAAATGCGCGCAGCATAGAGCAAAGGTACATCAAACGTGTGCTTTTTGTTGCATGAGAAATGTAAAAATTCTGTGGCATTTGTCACCAATGCGAAAATCTGGCAAATACACCAAGAGGCAACTTAATTCCGCTTTTGGCATCCAAATACAATTCACCGGTCTCAAGATTGTCCGTTTTGTTGAAATTTCGTTTAACCAGGTTTTCTGATATAATCGATGAAAAGCCCATGGAGTAGGTATTCAAGACCAAAAAATGTCTGTTTGGATCGAGCAATTTACTCACGAGCACCAGCAAATCATTGATTTGATCTTCTAGTTTCCATCTTTCGCCGGCGGCACCAATACCATAGGCGGGTGGATCGAGAATGACCCCTTGATAGATATTCCCTCTTTTCACTTCACGTTCTACAAATTTCATAGCATCTTCTACGGTCCAGCGAACATCCTTCAAACCACTGTATTCCATGTTATCTCGAGCCCATGAAATAACTTGCTTCACTGAATCTACATGCACTACATCAGCACCGGCTGCCTTCGCAGCCAAACTCGCTCCTCCGGTGTATGCAAAAAGGTTCAGCACTTTGGGTGCTTTACCGGGCATATTTTCGAGGGTTCGAATAATATAATCCCAATTAACAGCTTGTTCCGGAAAAACGCCTACATGTTTAAAAGCGGTAAGGGCCAATCTGAACCCAATATGTTTATGTCTATAATGATAATCTAAAAACCAAGGTTCTTTGAAACCGGCCTTTGTCTTCCAGGTTCCTTTGTGGCTGCTGCCTGATTCAAAGGCAACATCTGCTTTTGATGCCCACTCTTTTTCAGAAAGTAAAGGCTTCCAAACCGCTTGTGGCTCGGGTCTTCTCAAGACATATTTGCCAAATCGTTCCAACTTTTCAAAATTCCCACAATCCAACAATTCATAATCCTTCCAGTTCTCCGGAGTAAATGCTTTAATATTCATATTCAGAGAAGCGCTTTAATTTTCAATGATGGGCAATCCTTTGAACCTCATGACAATATTGGCCAATGTGAGGATATCCTTTTCACAATAAGTCTTGATTTTTTCTATGTCTTTTTCCTTATAATAGACCGGATACACTTGACTTCCGTCCATCACGTCTTTGGGCGTTGGCACATCAAAAACGGCTGCGAGCAGATCAAGGGATGTATAGCTTTTAAAATCACCGAATTTCCAGAGATCCATGGTATCGAAATGATTGATTTCCCAAGGTTTCTTGCCGGACAGATCGAGTATCTGAGGGATTTTCAATCCGTTGATTAACATGCGTCGACAGAGGTATGGAAAATCAAACTCTCTGGCATTGTGACCGCAAAGAAATTTACCATTGCCAGAAAAACTAACCTGCAGCATATCTCCAAATGAAGCCAATAATTCCTTTTCATCATGTCCGTAATAGGATTTTACCCTGAAGGTATATCCATCTCCGTTCGGAACCACCACCCCTGCACTGATACAAACGATTTTTCCGAATTCTGCATAGATTCCGGCTCTAGAATAGATTTCATCAGGGGTTTCTCCATTTTTAGCCAACTGCGCGGCCTTGTGATCCCAAAGTTTTTTCCATCGATCCGACAAATCATCGTATTGCTCGCACTGAGGTACGGTCTCAATATCGATCATCAAAAGGTTTTCTATTTTTACCTGATCTAACATACGCTACCAGTTTCCGCTTGCGCCACCCCCACCGAAACTTCCACCTCCAAAACCACCGCCGAAGCCACCACCTCCGCCGCCGCCTCCAAAACCACCACCACCCCATCCGGTGCCACCAAAAAAAGGTCCTCTACTGCCGCCGTAAGTGCGGCCGCCACTTGAACCTAAGTTTGAAACGATGATAATGATGATAATGATGACGACTACTATAATCCAGGTGGGTAAATGACTCGCATTTTTGTTTCTATCTTTTTCGTCAAACACAAATTCACCGGCTGCCAAGGCTATTAAAGCATCCACACCGTCATTGAGGCCTTTACCGTATTGACCGGTTTTAAATTCAGGTTTTATGATGTTGTCGATTACTCTTCCGGCTATAAAATCAGGAATAGCTCCTTCAAGGCCATAACCTACATGGATGCGAATGGCCCTCTCTTCCTTAGCAACATAAATGAGTAAGCCATTATTCTTGCCTTTTTGTCCGATTCCCCAACCTTGTGCTAACTTCTGTGAATACTCAAAAAGTTCATCATCTCCGAGGTCATCCTCTATAACAATGACAATTTCGGTGGACGTTGAATCCCAGTAACTATATAATTTATTGTTGAGCGCCCTTACCTGATCGGGAGAAAGCATGCGGGCATAATCATTCACAAAACGATCATGGCCTTCGGGTTTTGTTGGAATTTCTTTCGAGAAAGCCAGCAAAGTTCCAACCATCAGAAATAAAAAAATCAAAGACCTGATTTTATCCATAACTGATTTCATTGGAAAGTTCATTGTTATTTGTATTACCCGGGGGAAAATACTTTGCCAGTTGTTCAGCTGCTTCTTCTATACCTTTGATAATGCCCGCCACCACATTGTGCTGTTTTATTTCACTCAGCATGTCATCCCGGGTGCTTTGCCAGAAATTCTCCGGTACTTTTTCATTAATCCCTGAATCTCCTAAAATGGCAAATTTCCTGTCTTCAATTGAAATATAAATGAGCACACCGTTCTTTTCTTCGGTCTCGTTCATTTTGAGTTTTCTGAAAAGATTGGCAGCCTTATTAACTGCATCATTTTTGCAGTATCGGTCGGCATGCACGCGTATCTCAGCTGAGGTGATTTTCTCAGCTTCTGATATAGCCGCCACCAACCTGGCTTCTTCGTCGGCAGAAAACGGCTTCCAAAATAATTCCATTATTTATCGAGTTCTTCGAGCGACGGGGCCTTTTCAGAACCGGCATCGGCCTGATAAAACGGTTTCTCTTTAAAACCAAACCAACCGGCATAAATGACTCTTGGAATCTTTTTAATGTAGGCATTATAGCCTTTCACCGCGTCGTTATAATTATTTCTGGCCACTGCGATCCTGTTTTCGGTGCCGGTCAATTCGCGCTGCAGATCAAGATAATTTTGGTTGGCCTTTAAATCAGGATAATTCTCAACTACAGCCAACAATCGACTCAAACCTGATGAAACTGCAGATTGTGCAGCTCTGAACTTATTCATGTTCTCTTCGGTCAGCTGATCAGCCGTAAAATTAATACTGGTGGCTTTCGCTCTTGCTTCTACCACTTTGGTAAGGGTTTCCTGTTCAAAATCAGCATAACTCTTCACCACTTTGGCTAAACGCGGAATCAAATCGGAACGGCGCTGATATTGACTTTGAATATTGGCCCATGTCTTATCTACTTCTTCACGCTTATCCACCATGCTGTTGTAACCGCATGAACTGAACAGGGTAGAAACTAGTGCAAGCAACACTAACTGATAAATTCTTTTTATCATAATTGGGTAAATTAAGTTATTGATTTTGATTTTCTGATGCCTCACAAACCTATGAAATATCTCTGACATTCTCATCAGTAGACTACCAATGCTCTAAAAAATCGATAGAGGTGCTAAAAGTTTCCATCACCGAAGTGATAACAAAGACTTCAGAAAGGCATCCCAACCAAATCTCTTTTTAGACGCCTTGACCCCAAGGGTCAGTTCTTGAAAACGGTTGTTGTTAAAAAAATCAAAAAGCGCCCCTGCAATTTCTACCGGAGTTGGTTTTACCACATACCCTGCTACTCGATTGGGCACTGTTTCAGCCAATCCGCCAACTTCTGTAACAAGCATAGGCTTTTCAAAATGATAGGCAATCTGTGTCACCCCACTTTGTGTCGCATGATGATATGTCTGCGCCACAATATCTGCAGCAGAAAAATAATATTTCACCTCATCATCCGGGATAAAATGAGTGTGTAATACCACCTTTTCCTCGAGTTTAAACTTTTGAATCAAGGCACGATAAGGTTCTTCAGGTTCATAAAATTCACCCGCCACCAACAACTTGATGTTAAAATCTTCCAATAATTCAGCCCCCATGGCTTCAAGCAATAAATCAAGTCCTTTATACTTTCGAATAAATCCAAAGAACAAAATGTATCGGTACTCAGGATCTAGCTTTAAGTGCTTTAAAGCAAGTTCCTGTGCCGGAGTCTCGCCAAAATTATCATACAAAGGATGAGGGTGATACACCTTTGGCTTATTCTTGTCAAAAACTTCGAGATCTTTCAAAACGGCCTTACTCATGCACAAATAGGCATCGCAAGCACTCAAAAAATAATTTGTGAAGGGTCGGTCAATGATGGATTTCTCGTGCGGAACCACATTGTCAGTAATGGCGATGATTCTGGATTTTTTATTCCCCTTGATGATTCGAGCTAATGTTCCGAAGGCTGGACCCATAAAAGGCGTCCAAAACCTAAAAATCACCAAATCTGCTCCCCATTTTTTGTATTCACGTCCTACTTTGAACCAGTTGAATGGGTTGATGCTATTGAGTTTTACATCAATCTGCAAATGTTTGGGTGCCGGATCTTCAGAATATTGAGTTTTACCCGGAAATAGGAAGGAAGGATATTGCAGCGTAAAAGTTAGGATACGAACCTCATATCCCATCTTTTGTAATTCGGTGGCCATCACCTGATTAAAGGTACTGATACCTCCTCCACGAAAAGGATGGGCGGTGCCAACAATGAGAATTTTTTCAGCCACCTTACGTTGTTCTTTCTGCAATCAAATAATGATTTCGATCAGAAGAGTTTCTGGATATGAGTTCCCCCAAAAAACCTGCAAGAAAAAGTTGAACCCCGATTATCATGGCCAAAATCCCCATAAAAAACAAAGGACGACTGGTCATATTATACTCTTGCCAGGCAAACTTGGCAATGGTCAAATAGATGGCAATCACAAATCCACCCAGAAAAAAAAGCGACCCCAGCAATCCAAAGAAGTGCATGGGTCTTTTTCCGAATTTTCCAACAAACCAAATGCTCATCAAATCAAGAAAGCCATTCACAAATCGCTCGAGACCAAATTTGGTCATTCCATATTGGCGGGCGCGGTGCTCCACTACTTTTTCGCCGATTTTTTTAAACCCTGCATTCTTGGCCAATACCGGTATATATCGATGCATTTCGCCATATACCTCAATGCTCTTGATTACTTCATTGCGATAGGCTTTTAAACCACAATTAAAATCATGCAATTGGATATCGCTCATCTTTCGCGTAGCCCAATTGAACAATTTGGTGGGCAAAGTTTTACTGATGGGGTCATATCGC
The DNA here is from genome assembly GCA_044339595.1 of Bacteroidia bacterium. GTDB lineage: Bacteria > Bacteroidota > Bacteroidia > NS11-12g > UBA9320 > CAZTGZ01. The sequence goes on along the minus strand of JBIIVF010000002.1, from coordinate 24,449 downwards.
TTCTGCTTCCAACCTGAAATCAAGTCAAATTTTTCTTCAGTTATGAGTCGGTATAATTCAGGGATTTCATCCGGCGAGTCTTGCAAATCAGCATCCATGGTTATCACCACCTGGCCCCTGGCATCTTGAAATCCAATATTGACCGCCGCAGATTTACCATAATTCCTTCTGAAACGAGTACCCTTTACTTCGGGGTGTTTTTCAGACAATTCCATAATCACCTTCCAAGAATTATCTGAACTTCCGTCGTCAATGAACAGAATTTCATAAGAATAATGATGAAGATCCATCACCTTTTTTATCCATGCATGCAACTCCGGCAACGACTCGTCTTCGTTTAAAAGTGGAATAACGACAGAAATATTTAGCTCAGACATGGTTATTTTTCAGCAGTTTCAGGTCAATGGGTCAAATTTACTACAGCGATGCCCCATCAATTCCTCTGTCATAAAAAAGGATACAGCAGGTTAGAGCAGATGTTTCTGCCGATGAACCTCCAATATCATTCAAAGCAACCGGCACACCTTCCGGTTCGGCCGGTTCTGAGAAATAAATTAACAGCGCTTGTAACAAGGGCCCAAGTGTATTGTCATCTTCGTGCACCGTTTCCTCGATGATATCTTCCAGAATTTCATCTACCAGTGCTTTATGACGAATCAATGGTTCATATAATGTCATGGTTTCCTTATCCGGATCGTCTTCCATCAACAGGTATTCATAAATAAAATCTTCAATGGACGGAATCACTTCTACTTCATGACATTCATCAATATACGTTATTACATCCAGCAATTCTGATCCACGATCTGCATATTCTTCCTCTATGCGATCCCATTCTTTGCTGTTGAAGAATGCCTCAGAAGTGCCTTCTTCTCGTATGAAATGAGTCATCAAAAGATCAAACAAATATTCCCTTAAAGGTTCACAGGCCGGATGTGCATCCACCCAAGCATCCAGCTTTGCCACTTTTTCATCAAAGGAGGCTTTGGGTGTAACAAAAATTTGGTAAATGCTTCCGGCACTCTTAGAATGGCCGCCGGTTCCATTGTACTCTGTAAAACCGTACAACAAACCATCAATGGCATGATGTACTGAATTGTTATTCTGGTTCATGATTAATCAGAAGGTGTTTTTATAGATTTTATTTTTATGAATGGTGTATAATACTTTCCCTCGAAGAGTTTCTCCAAAATAAGGGTTATTGTTTGATTTCGACAAATTAGATGTTGCATTATATTGCCATGAATAATCCGGATCGAAAATGGTCATTACCGCTTCTTGACCGGGGGTTATGGCTATTGATTTCAAATTAAGCACTTTTCGAGGTCCATCGGTTATTCTTTCTAAAAAGATTTTTTCACGGATCTCCTCAGAGAGAAACTGGTTATACAATGGATAAAAGGTTTGGAATCCGGTCATACCGGGCGTAGCATAATCAAATTCCACCTCCTTGAGTTCGGGGTTCAGGGGAGTATGGTCTGTAACGATTGCATCGATGGTACCATCATTCACCCCGGCAATAAGGGCCAAACGATCTTCTTCTGAACGCAGGGGAGGAGATATTTTATAGTTACTGTCGAACTTACTATATTCAAGATCATTCAATATCAGGTGGATGATCGATACATCACAAGTTACTTCGATGCCTCTTTTTTTCGCAGCACGAATATGATCCACCGATTCTCGCGTTGAAACATGAGAAAGGTGAACTCGGGTTCCGGCATAGGCCGCCACTTCAATATGCGTTTGAACAGCGGTACTTTCTGCCATTCTCGGAGCCGTTTTTAAACCTGTATTGACCGTATTTCTACTTTCATTCACCAAGCCATTCTTTGAAAGACTGCTATCTTCGGCATGCACCATCATCAGTCCGCCAAAGGGTTTTGAGTAGAGCATCGCTCTCAACAAATAACCGGCATCAGCTACCGGATGATCCCCATTTGAAAAAGCCACGGCACCGGCCATCTTCATGTCATACATTTCCGACAGTTCTTTGCCTTCAAGTTTGATAGAAGCGGCCCCCAAAGGATGAACCCGTGTAACCGTATCACGGGTACTTGACAAAATATAATCGATTTGTGATTTTGAATCAATCACAGGTTTTGTATCGGGCAAACAGGCTATATCGGTGAAACCACCTGCAGCTGCCGCCAAAGTTCCACTGATCAAATCTTCTCTTTCTTCAAATCCGGGATCAGACAATCGACAACGCAAATCAAACCATCCTGCAGAAACCCGAGCTCCCTGAACATCGAGTACTTCTGTACCCGATGCCACGGTCAATGCCTCCCCAATTTGATGGATAATTCCGCCTTCAACATAAATGTCCTTCTTTTCAGGTTGGGCCGAGTCACATATGACTGCCCCTTTAATGAGATAACTTTTTACTGACACAAATGCTATGCGTTCTGGATAGTTGTTTTCTTACCGGGGTTATTTTTCCATAACCTCAACAAAAGTATTTCAAATAAGAGAAAAAGCAATACACCTAAGATACACCATTTCCACAATGGGGTTCCCATTCTGCCTTTTTTAAGGGTTTCTCCCAGGGGTGATTTACCCATTGTTAAGGACGTAAGTTTAAAACCTTCGAAATGTTTCTGCACCATTTCAGCATCTGCAAATCGCAACGATGATTCATTCCTGTTATAGTTGAAGGCCACCGGTTGCGATTCTTTCCCATCGGAAAGGAGATAGATTCCGGCTTCTGATATTTGACCTGCATCCGAAATAAATGACTCATTGTCTCTCACATAAAACTCAGGTAATATTTCAAATTTTTCTTTGCTCAACCTTAAATTGCCTTCTTTCTTTTGTAAAGTAGACGATACCTTAATCAAACGATTGCTGCCCACTTCGGCGCTGAGCGGGAATTCCCGAATGTTGTAATACGACATCCGCATGACCATCGGAACAAAAAGAGCATGACGGTGAAAATTAGACCAATCATCATTGAACGGAACTGCGCTGATATAAAGTTTACCCAATCCTGATTCCTGAACGGTAAGCATCGGATCTCCATTGGCAAAACCGAGCAAAACTCGCGCATTGCCTGCTCCTGCATACCGATAATATTGGCTGGCATTGGGAAAATCCATGTTGCGAGGAATTTTCTCAAAAACATTGGCAAATAGTTCATCCTTGTTCAACAAATTGTTCACTTTGTATGAACCCACCGTTGCTTTTGAAACACTGGCCACACCATAGCCTTTCAACCATCCTGACCAATCTTCGCTGTTCGATTCCGCTTTAGCCGGTGGAACAAAAAGAACCCCTACGCCTCTATTTAAAGCAGCCGAGATTTCAGAAGCCAATCCTGAACTCACTTTATCTAATCCATCTAAAACAATAAAGTCATACGATTTCAAAGATGTATAATCCACTTGATTCAAGGGTTGAGCAGTATATTGATAATAGGCGTCGGTTGAAAAAAGCCTCGAGACAAATCCATCCGATTTGTCTTGATAAATACCGGTAATCTTAACTTCCTTTTTAACCGGAAAAGAAATGAAATACCGATCATCAAAAACAACCGGATTATCTTGTATTTTCACCTCTGCCTGATGCCATCCAGTCTCTTTTACCAAAAGATCCAAAGTCAATGACTTGCGCGTGCCGGCATCCACATCTACCACACCCGCAGCCTTTTGAACGCCATCGAGCATCAGCGCAACTGAAACGGCTCCGGCATTTTCCTTTCCATAATTAACCACCGTAATATTTACAGCTACTGATTCTTCAGGTTTAATCACCGGGGTTCCAAACCACACGCTGTCTATGGCCAGATTTGAAGGTCTTTCAGATTGAACGGGCAACGTGTATAAGTTAAAGGAAGTATCAGCCCTCTGACCTTCAGAAAATTGCAATAAAGAGGATTGCATATCGCTCACAAAAAATAACTCGCGGTTATTTTGTGATGCTTTCGCAAAATGTGCTGCAGCCCGCTGAATCACTTGCCCACTGCTGAGCTGTGAAGAAGCAAAATCGACGTCATCCAATCGTTGATTGATTTCTTCTTTGGTCAATAAATGACTGCTTCCCGCCAAACTATTATTGGTTATAAGAAAAAATCGATCGTTTGATTTATACGCTTTCAATGCCTCTCGAATCTTATTCTTGCCCACTTCCAGCAAAAGACCCTCTTCGGCATCTGCATTCATGCTAAAACTGTTGTCGAGATAAAAACCGGCCACCGTAGAAACTCCGGTTTGAACTTTTTGAGAACCCGGAAAATACGGCTGTGCAAACGCAGCCACCAGCAATGCCAGCGCCAACAAACGCATCAACAAAACCAACAAGTGTTTCAATTTCTGTTGCGAACGCGTTTCTTCATTCACTTCTTTTAAAAATCTAACGTTCGTAAATAAAATGCGTTTATATCTCCTAAAATTAAAGAGATGCACAGCTATAGGAATGGCCAAAACTGCCAATGCCCAGAAGAAATTAGGATAAAGAAATGCCATAAGCGCCGCAAATATGCTACTTGCCAACCATTTTATGGAATATAAACGACGAATAAAGCAGAAACAGGATTAATTTTATGGCAAAATTCTGATGTATGCACCATAACCAACAACAAGGACGCATGGGTGAAGAACTGGCTGCTGCCTATTTGATAGAAAGAGGTTATCAGATTGTAGGAAGAAATGTAAGAGCCGGCCGATCAGAATTTGACCTCATCGCTACTTATCAAGCGCAATTAATATTTGTGGAAGTAAAAACCAGAAAAGACGACCATTTTGGTCACCCGGAGTCTTTTGTGGGCGCATCCAAAGAAAATGCGATGGTCAGAGGGGCACAACATTATATCGAAAAGATTGGATATGAAGGCGAAATACGGTTCGATATCATCTCTATTACCCTGCATCCTCAAATTGAAATTGAGCATTTCGAAGATGCGTTTTGGAGTCGGTCATGATACCTTGATTCTTGCGGTAAATATTAAATCATATTCGGCGTAAAAATTTCAAGCGAAGAAATTTGGGGGCAATTTTCGGGCTGTTCGTTTATAGTCCTCGTCCAACAGGCCGGCATACCAAGGCATTGACAGTAGCTTCCTCCGGTTGCCCTGCTCTGCCGGGTCTGCCAAAGGCCAGTCGGTCTGCGGGCTATCACTGCCATCCCGTTGCCGAAAAAAAACAATTAAAAAGTTAAATCCTTCATGTGAAAAGTGAACCTAAAATTCAAACATTATAATTACAATAATTTCATACAATCTATAGTTATATCCCCATGATAAGCATCAAAAATACATCGGTTTATCTGACTTGCCTATGGACCCTCACATTCATCATATTGTCAGAAGCTTTTGCACAAATCAATACGCATCAAAGACTCAAACGAATCGAGACGCCTGTATTTCAGCAGCTTCAGCAGGATGAACACTATATTTATCTGCCCATGGGTTTTAACCGGTCAGAAGCTGCATCTAAGTTAAAAAACATTCAAGTTGATCGAATATCTGCTATATCGTTGGTGTATACTCAATATCGGCAATCTGAAAGATTCAATCAATTGTCTCTCAATGAGGCACGCACGGCAGAATTATTTGCCCAAATTCCGGAATTAAAACAACACCCGGAAATTCAATGGTATTGGATTGCTCAAACCGGATGTTCAAGCCCGGAGTCTTGCAAGTCTTTCTTTCATGGGTTCGAAATTCGATTGAAATCTGATGCAGATTTAACAGCCCAAAGAAATGCCGATGCCTTGCTCGATTATTATGAGTCTTTAAGCCTTGGGGAAGAACCGGATGCCCACACCCTCGATTCTCTGACCTTCTCGCCCGGAAGTACCTTGTTGAAATCTTGCGATACCACTTATATTGAATCATATCGATCAGAAAATCGTTATGGCAGTCTCAAATTCTTCAGCACCCAAGCCAAGAAATCTTTTATAAAAAGCCTGAAAAAAAATTCGGAATCGGAACTACATGAAATCCAAATCTTGTTAGATCCAAAAGGTCAGATTATTCAATCCCCTACCCTTTCTACTCGTCAAACCGCTACCTTGGACGCGGCCATTACTAAGAATTGCTACTTCAAACCTTCGAAATTTCACAATGAAAATGTAAATACACACCTCACAATCATTCCAACCAGAGATAAAAAAAATAGAATTGTCAACCTCCAAATGATTGGAGCACCGGCCAATGAATCCGGTGAATTCCTGGACATGAGTCAAGCTCCGGTAGAATACAAACAGCGCATCCAATGCAATTATACCGATACTGCACGATCAGGATTCAGAACCTACAGCACTGAAAAAGTGGTTACAGAAGTACTAAAACGAAACGCTCAGTGGAAGAATTGTCTGATTGCCACCGATGTCACCGGCAGTATGACCCCCTATTTGGGGCAATTCCTGGCATGGCACAAAATGCACCTCGAATCAGATGCCAAAAACAGTGATTTTGTCTTTTTTAACGACGGCAACAACATGCCGGATTATCTCAAACGACCCGGACATGTAGGTGGAGTGTATTACCTTAAAACCGACAACTATAAAGAACTCAAACAAATGCTCTCTGTAGCTCAGCGCAGTGGAAGCGGTGGTGATGGACCAGAAAACAACGTTGAAGCCATCATCAAGGGCATCAGCGAAAATCCACAGGTTTCTGAAGTCATCCTTATTGCAGATAACTTTGCCACTCCGCGCGATCTTTCCTTACTCAAGAAAATCAATAAACCCATTCACATTGTGCTCTGTGGGGCTAACAACGGCATCAATCTCGATTATCTCAATATGGCGCGTGAAAATGGAGGAACCGTGCATACCATAGAACAAGATCTGCTCAAATTGGCGTCTCTCAGGGAAGGCGCTTACTTTTCAATTGATCAAAACACCTATCGTGTGTGCGACAATAAAATTGAACAGGTTAAGCAATATACACCCGGAATTAAATGATTTAAGCACCGAGACTTACTTAAACCATAATCCCAAACCCAAGACCCTAGAACCTAAACCGTTATTGAATCATTGATTATTTAACAACTGTTCAATGCGCTGCATTTCTTTATTATACTGATCTTTCAATGACTTCCTGAGCATGGCCAATACAATCTTATTGGCAGTACCTTTTCCTTCGACGGTATAGCTCACTGCTACTTTTTTATCCAATACCTTAAAAAACACATTCAGTTCAGATCCTTTATTGCTGATGCGATATTGCATGGTCCTTTTTGTTGAATCGGCCATCGGCAACAAGTCCATCACGGCAGCCTGAGGTTTTCCGGTATGTAAATATATTTTATAGGTTCCTTCTATTTCACCGGGAGCTATTCGCTGTAAATGGCTGATCCAAACTTTCAAATTGGCCGTATCAGAAATTTGCTTCCAGGTTTCTTCGTTGTTAAGGGAGGATGGAATATCCTTTTTAATTTCAAGGTTTCCGGCCACCACACCGGCTATCAAAACCCCGGTAAAAAGGAAAACAAAAAAAATACCTATAAATTTGAGTCCTCGGGCCATGCTTTTAAGCGTTTTTCTCTACGTATTTGATAATTTCTCCTGCAATATCTTTTTTAGTCGCGCCTTCAATGCCTTCTAAGCCGGGAGACGAATTCACTTCAAGGATGAGTGGTCCACGTTCAGACTGCAGCATGTCCACTCCGGCAATTCCTAATCCCAAAGCCTTGGCAGCTTTGATGGCTGTAATTTCTTCATCACGGGTGAGCTCAATCAACTGAGCTGTGCCACCCCTGTGAAGGTTTGATCTGAATTCTCCTTCGCGAGCGGTGCGTTTCATGGCACCCACTACATGACCATCCACCACAAAAGCGCGAACATCACATCCTTTTGATTCTTTGATGAACTCTTGAATAATCACCCTGGCCTTTAATCCATTAAACGCCTCCAGTACCGATTCTGCCGCCTTTTTGGTCTCAGCCAGCACCACGCCCAATCCTTGGGTTCCTTCTAGTAGCTTAATGATTACGGGCGCCCCTCCCACTTTACTTATGACTTTATCCACTTCCTTTGAATAGTTCGAGAAAGCAGTCTTGGGTAAACCCAATCCGGCTCTGGCCAAAATCTGAAGACTTCTCAGTTTATCCCTCGAACGCACCAATGCCTGAGATTCGACTGCCGTAAAGACTTTCATCATCTCAAATTGACGCACTACTGCTGTTCCAAAAAAGGTAACCGAAGCCCCAATTCTAGGAATTACCGCATCTACCCCTTGTAACTCTTCTCCATTATAGATGATACTGGGCTTGTGTCTTTCAATCACCAAGTCGCATTTGGTATGATCCACCACGCGCATGTGATGACCCCGCTTTTCTCCGGCTTCTACCAATCTTTGGGTGGAATACAGATTCTTGTTAGCCGATAAAATGACGATGTTCATGTCCGGTAATTTCATTGAGTTGGGTTTTGGTAGGCAGAAAACAATTGGGTGATATATTTTCCAATAATATCAAATTCGAGGTTCACTCGATCTCCGGGCTTTATTTGACCAAAGGAAGTATGCTCGTAGGTGTAGGGTATGATGGCGACAGAAAATTCTCCGGGCTTGCTGTTTACGACCGTTAAACTTACGCCATTCACGCAAATAGAGCCCTTTTCAACGGTGATTTGTCCGGTTGAGTAGTTAAACACAAATTCCCAACTTCCGGCAGTCTCACGAACGGATTTGCAAACGCCTGTGGTATCCACGTGGCCTTGTACAATATGACCATCCAATCGGCCATCTGCCTTTAAGCAGCGCTCAAGATTCACCATGGTGCCGGGTTTCCAGTCAGAAAGATGTGTTTTGTCGATGGTTTCTTGAATGGCGGTAACCACATGTCCCCCCTTTAACAAGGCAACAACCGTGAGGCAAATTCCGTTATGAGAAACACTTTGGTCGATTTTGAGTTCATGTGAAATGGGCGATGCCACTGTAATGTGCACATTACCCCCTTCCTTTTGCAAGGAAAGCACTTCACCCATTGATTCTATAATTCCGGTAAACACTTTACAATATTAGTGATTGTATCGATACAGATTTGAAGAAATCAATCTGACTTTGAGGGTTTCCGGAAATATTTAGTGGGGTTTTAACCTTTGTTCACCAATGAAGCTCTCAGATATTCGCGGTTCAACCGAGCGATGTTATCTAAAGAGATTCCTTTGGGGCATTCAGCTGAACAAGCACCGGTATTTGAACATGCGCCAAACCCTTCCTTATCCATTTGCTCAACCATGCGCAAAACACGCTCGGTTCTTTCCGGTTTGCCTTGAGGAAGCAAAGACAATTGACTCACTTTGGCACTCACAAATAACATGGCAGAAGAGTTTTTACAAGCGGCCACACATGCTCCACATCCAATGCACGAAGCCGCGTCAAATGCCAAATCTGCGTCTTCCTTAGGAACCGGAATGGCATTGGCATCCAAGGTATTTCCGCTGGTGTTAACAGAAATGTATCCTCCGGCTTGAATGATGCGATCAAATGCACCGCGATCCACCATCAGGTCTTTCAAAACCGGGAAAGCATTAGCCCTGAAGGGCTCAACATTCACCGTTTCTCCATCCTTAAAGTGGCGCATGTGCAACTGACAGGTGGTGATTCCGGTATCGGGCCCATGCGGCCGACCGTTGATGACCATGGAACAACTACCGCAAATTCCTTCGCGACAATCATGATCAAAAGCAACAGGATTATCGCCCTTTTCTACCAACTCTTCATTGAGTACATCGAGCATTTCAAGAAATGACATATCGCCGGAAACATCCTTAACAGGATATGCAACCATTTTACCGGCTTCAGTTGTATTGTTTTGTCTCCAGATTTTAAGTGTAAGATTCATGATAATATCGGTTGTTATTTATAACTGCGCTGTTTCAGCTCAACATTTTCAAATTTCAATTCTTCTTTGTGCAATATCGACTTAGAAGGATTTCCGGTGTATTCCCAGGAAGAAACAAAAGCAAAGTTTTGATCATCTCTCAAGGCCTCCCCTTCTTCTGTTTGATATTCTTCTCTAAAGTGCCCTCCGCAAGATTCATTTCTTTCCAAGGCATCCAAACACATAAGTTCACCCAATTCAAGAAAATCAGCTACACGACAAGCCTTGTCCAACTCCGGATTCAAACTGTCTATAGATCCCGGGATGCGCACATCTTTAAAGAATTCTTCCTTGATTTGACTAATTTCCTGCATGGCTTGCTTCAATCCTTCTGCATTCCTTGCCATACCGCACTGATCCCACATTACCTTTCCTAATCGTTTGTGAAAGTAATCCACTGATTTGGTACCACCGGTATTCAACAGTGATTCTGCGAAAGATCGAACTTTCTCTTCCGCTTCTTCAAAAGCAGGAGAATCCGTTGGGATTTTTCCGGTACGGATGTCATCCGCCAAATAATCACCAATGGTGTAAGGCAAAACAAAATATCCATCTGCCAAACCTTGCATCAAAGCGGATGCACCCAAACGATTGGCGCCGTGATCGCTAAAATTAGCTTCACCGCAAGCATATAATCCGGGTATATTGGTCATCAGATTATAATCGACCCACAATCCACCCATGGTGTAATGCACGGCCGGATAAATCATCATCGGTGTTTTATAGGGGTTGTCGTCGGTAATTTTTTCATACATCTGAAACAAGTTACCGTATTTACTTTCAACGATGTCGGTTCCGAGTTTAACGATGCGATCGAGGCTTGCATTGGCTTCACCCGTACGATTGGCCTCTGCCCTGCCATAGCGTTCGATGGCCGCCGCAAAATCAAGGTAAACTGCTTCTCCGGTGGCATTTACGCCATAACCTGCATCACATCTCTCTTTTGCAGCTCTGGAAGCCACATCTCTGGGCACAAGGTTACCAAAAGAAGGATATCTTCTTTCGAGGTAATAATCACGGTTTTCTTCGGCGATTTCGGTTGGCTTCAATTTGCCTTGACGAATGGCTTCTGCATCTTCTAATCGCGCCGGTACCCAAATACGACCATCATTTCTAAGCGACTCACTCATCAACGTAAGTTTACTTTGATATTGACCTGAAACCGGAATACAAGTAGGGTGAATCTGCGTAAAACAAGGATTTGACATCAATGCCCCTTTTTTGTGTGCTTTCCAGGCCGCTGAAACATTGCTGCCCATGGCGTTGGTAGACAAAAAGAATACGTTTCCGTATCCACCTGTGCACAACACCACAGCATGCGCACTGTGACGCTCTAATTCGCCGGTGATTAGGTTTCTTGCAATGATTCCTCTCGCTTTTCCGTCTATCATCACCAATTCCATCATCTCATGACGGTTATACATTTCTACTTTCCCTTGAGAAATCTGTCTCGATAATGCCGAATAGGCACCGAGTAGCAATTGCTGTCCTGTTTGTCCTTTGGCATAAAATGTTCTGCTTACCTGAACCCCTCCAAACGAACGATTATCGAGCAACCCCCCGTATTCGCGGGCAAAAGGCACTCCTTGCGCAACACATTGGTCTATAATAGACGTACTTACTTCTGCCAATCGATAAACATTCGCTTCTCTTGAGCGATAATCGCCCCCTTTGATGGTGTCGTAAAACAAACGGAAGACGGAATCTCCATCGTTTTGATAATTCTTGGCCGCATTGATTCCTCCCTGAGCGGCAATGGAATGCGCCCTGCGAGGACTGTCTTGAAAGCAAAATGCCTTTACATTGTATCCCATTTCTCCGAGGGAAGCAGCTGCTGATGCACCCGCCAATCCGGTTCCTATCACAATAACATCGATATTTCGTTTATTGGATGGATTTACAAGCTTTACATGATCTTTATGATGGGTCCATTTGTCTTTTAAAGGACCTTCCGGGATATGATTATTCAATTTCATACGGGTTCAGATTAAGCGAAAAAAATAATTAAAGGGATCAACGCAAATGCCAAAGGCACCAAAACGGCAAATCCATAGCCCAAAGTTTGAATGCCTTTATTGTAAGCAGGATGATTGATTCCGAGCGATTGGAAAGCACTCTTGAAACCATGCCATAAGTGAAATCCGATGGCCAACATCGAAACTACATAAAGCAATACATACCACCACTGTGTAAATGTGGCATTGACCGTTTTAAATAGATCCTTATACACCTCAACCCTGATGAAGTTGATTTGCTCCTTCACTTCAGGGGTGACTTTATTGAAGAAATCTTCTGAATAAGGTTCAACCTTGGCCACTCCATTCACTTCGTAATGAATATACTTCTGCTCCGGAAGATGCCCGAACTTCATTTCGTACCAAAAATTTGACATATGAATCACTAAAAAAACCAGAATGATTGTACCTAGTATACCCATGTAACGAGAAGTCCAATGGCTATTGGCCCATGAACCGTCGACCACATACTTTGATTTGCGGGCTTCGCGATTCTTAAATACCAAGGATATGCCCTTAACAGCATGAAATAAAATAGCGACATAATTCACGTAAGAGACGACTTTGATCAACGGAAAGGTGGTCATAAATTTGGAATAGCTGTTAAAAGCAAAACCATAATCATCTTTAAGTAATTGAAAATTACCGATTAAATGCACCACCAAAAATAAACAAAGAAACAATCCTGTGAGTGCCATAATCACTTTTTGGCCCAAACTGGAAGAGAACATTTTAGAAAAATTGCTCATAAGTTAAATCAATTCTTAAATAACAGCAAATTTATCATTCTGTTTGCAGTTCAGCTTGCGATGAGCAGAATGGAATTGTTCTAAATAAATATCGCTTTATGCATTTCCACTCAATACCAACCTATCTAAATCCATAACTTTGCAGCATGTTTTCCTTGATTAGAAAAATCCTATTCCTCATGCCTCCGGAAAAGGCACATTATGTGACCTTGAATATCTTGTCGATGGCCATAAAAACAACCCTTTTGGGTGCTTGGTTGAAAAGCAATTTTCATAACAAACGTCAGAGCCCTGTTCAGTTCTGCGGTTTAAATTTACCCAATAAAGTTGGATTGGCTGCCGGGTTTGACAAAGATGCCCGTTACCTCGAAGTTTGGAAGGCGCTGGGATTTGGACATGCTGAGATCGGCACCATCACCCCGTTACCACAACCCGGAAACGAAAAACCACGATTGTTCCGATTGCCAAAAGATAGAGCCATCATCAATCGTATGGGTTTTAACAACCTAGGCCTTGATCAAGCCATCATTCAACTTAAAAACAGACCCAAAGGACTCATCATCGGAGGAAATATCGGAAAAAATAAATTCACCCCGAACGAAAAAGCCGTGGACGACTATTTGATCTGCTTTGAAAAGCTCTATGATTTTGTGGATTATTTCACCGTCAATGTGAGTTCTCCTAACACCCCGGGCTTGAGGGCTTTGCAAGACAAAGACGCATTGCTCGAAATTTTGTCAGTGTTGATACAAAAAAGAGAAGATTTAACGGGTAAAGGCAGGCCGCATCGACCTATCTTGTTAAAAATTGCCCCTGATTTAACCCCGGGCCAATTAGACGACATCATAGGACTTAAAAAAGAGCTCAACTTTGATGGAATCATCGCCAACAACACAACCATCAGTCGCGAAGGGCTTCAAACCGACGCCTCAGAAATAAAACAAATGGGTGCAGGTGGTTTGAGTGGCGCTCCGCTCAAAATGCGCAGTTCAGAAGTGATGCGTTATTTAAGAGAGCATTTGCCCGAAACACCGCTGATCGGGGTCGGTGGAATCATGAACGCTCAAGATGGAAAAGATCGACTGAATGATGGTGCTGATTTGATTCAGGTGTATACCGGATTTATTTATGCCGGTCCCGGATTGGTGAGGGAGCTTGCAGGAATCAAATAAGGTTTAACCCAAAACAGACATTTAACCCATTGGGGTCTCCAGAAGGATACATCGGTCGTTTTTAATTACAATTTACTTGCCAAATCTTCCGGGGTTAGAATAGGAATTTCAGCTCCTTTAAAGTCTCTAACATTCCTTGTAACAATCCCATCTAATTTGTCAATTGTCAATTGAGTATGCGCTGATCATTTTAAGCGCATACTCAAAATCTTTGTGTTTTGATTTCAGCCCTGCTCGGATAGCATCTTCATCTATAGACACTACTTTCAAATAATCCAATAAATGGATTAATACCATACGTAATTCCTTTTCATCCCGGTATTTCTTCAAGACCTAATGGGTTGTTGAAATAGAGTGGGATGATGTAAAAGTTCCACTTTGTCCTTCTCTGCCGCAGAGAAAATATGAATATCAAATTTGCTGAAAGGTTTCCGGTCAGCGATCAAATCGAATAAAATATTGGTGTCAACGAATATTCTCATCTTAGATGCTTCTGTTCAAGATAGCCCCTAAGTGCTTGTTTTTTATCAAAATCTTTTGGGAGCTGAACGGCTCCCAAAATTTTTCTGAGTTTTGGGGAAAGCTCGGTTTTACTTTTCTCCTCACTGGTAATACTTTCTAAATAATTTTCAATAATTTCTGACAGACTTCTGCCCGTCTGTTTTGCGTAGTATTTTGCTTTCTCGATGACTGATTTTTCAACAGTCAATGTCAATTTTGTTGCCATAACACGTATTAATTATTCAAACGCACGTACATACTTTCTTGCGATCCAAATATGCTCAGCTTAAAGGTCGTTGACTTCTATTCAAAAGCATCCGACAAATACAACATTTCTCCCTTTTTTTACTTATATTTGTACTCCCCTATGTACAAAGAAAACAATACCATGTTAACAACAACCATTTCCGATTTTAGAAAAGACATTAAGCAGTATCTTGACCGAGTGACCAATGACTTCGAAACTTTGATCATCAACAGAGGAAAAGACAGCGGTGTGGTCATTATGTCATTAGATGAGTATAATTCACTCTTTGCAACCTATCATGAGATGTCATCCAAGACAAATGAAAAAAGATTAGATTCTGCCATAGAAAAACTCAAAACAGGTTCATTGATTCAGAAAGACCTTCTTGAATTATGAAATACATTTTTGTTGATGAGTCTTGGGAAGATTATTTGTATTGGCAAAAAACGGACAAGAGAGTATTATCCAAAATAAATGATTTGTTAAAAGACATTTCGCGAAATCCCTTCTCCGGCATCGGGAAACCTGAGCCTTTGAAACATAAATATAAAGGATTTTGGTCGCGCAGAATTGATCGCGAACATAGGTTGATATATGCAGTGAATGGCGATGAAATTTTCATTGCAAAATGCAGATTTCATTATGATTGAAGTAAAAAAATGTTCCAATGAACTACCTCTACCAGAATTAATCTATCTTATTCCTTCGATACAAAATAAACAAAACGCTCAAATCCTGCCATTTAATCAGCCTGACTTCCTAAATATGTGCGACTTTCAAAACTCGTAATCTCCTGAAAGCCAACCAAATAGGGGCCTATTTCTTAATCCCTTTCTCTAAATCGCCCTTTTTTCGCTGTTTTTCTGTAAAACCCGAATATCTTCTGGGATATTTCTCAATGTCCTTGAGCAATTGATCGAGCTGCATGGATGCCGCATTGATGTTGTTGTACATTGAATCGTCTTTCACCAATTTGCCCAAACTGCCTTCCCCTTTATTCACCTGAGTTAGCAATGTATTCAGTTCGACCACCGTTGCATTGATCTTTTCGATGGTTTTCTTTAAATCAGATTCAGCCAATTGACGGGTGGTAACATTCAACTGATTCATGATGCTGTCAATTTTGGGTGTGCTCTTCTTAAGGTCCTTGCTCGTTTCATCCAAATTGGCAACAACCGATGCAATTTTATTTTCATTGGCTGCTAAAATTCCATTGAGTTTTCCGGCGGTGGTCTTAAATTCATTGAGGGTGGCTGTCAATTCGAGAATGGCTTTACCCAATTTATCATCCGCAAAAGCAGGTTCAAGTCCACCGAGTATGGTATTGACCTTATCTTTAAGCGGAGAAAGAATTCCACTGATGGCCTGCGCCATTCCCGGATCTTTGGTGCTGTTCAGGGTATCGCCGTTTTTGGCTAAAAGCGAACTATCCCCCATGAGTAATTCTACAGCCTTCGATCCCAAAAGGTCGTTGTTGACAATCTTGGCTATCGTGTTTCGGGGAATTTTAATGTCATTGGGAACCTTGATGACCACATATAGATTCAAGGTTTTATTATCCATTTTCACCTCACTTACCTGCCCTACTTTATATCCGTTGATTAACACAGGATTCGAAGCAAAAAGCCCGTCCACCTGCTGATAAACCGCCACAAATTCATTTTCCTTGGTAAATACGTTTTCTCCTTTGAGAAAATTGAAACCCAAAATGAGTATGGTGATAGATATGGCCGATAGCACCCCGACCTTGGTCTCGTTTGAAATTTTCATGAACCCTTCTTATAACTTAACTGTACACGATGGAACGTGCAAATTTAATGATTTAACGCAAAGAGCAGATTTTATCCTTTTTTGCCGTTCTGCTTTTCTATCTGAACCTTGTAATCTTTCACCGCCAACATCACCGAATGCGCCAATTGCTTTTGACCGTGGTCTGAACGTAGAAACATTTTATCATCCGGATTGGTTAAAAAACCGGTTTCCACTAAGATGCTTGGCATGGCTGTTTTCCAAAGCACCAGAAACCCGGCTTCCTTCACCCCTAAATTTTTTCTCAATTCCTTTTTGGCGATGTTTTGCTGAACAGAAGATGCCAATTGAAGGCTTTGATTTCTGAAAGCGTTTTGATACAATGAAAATAAAATATGGGCTTCCGGAGAATTCGGATCAAATCCGGCGTATTCTTCGTTTTTTTCATAATCCTCTTCAAGCAAAATCGCGGAATTCTCACGTTTACTTACATTAAGATTACCTTCGTTTTTGTGTAAGCCCATGACAAAGGTCTCAGAACCATGGGCTGTTACCGAGTTGCTTGCATTGCAATGAATGGAGATAAATACATCGGCACTGTTCTTGTTGGCTATGGCTGCACGTTCCCACAATTCAACAAATTTATCGGTAGATCTGGTGTACACAACTTTGGTATTTACGCTGTCTTTGAGCATTTGTCCGATTTTAAGGGCGATGCTTAACGCAATATCCTTTTCAAACACGTCCTTTCCATGTCCGATACAACCCGGATCTTTGCCACCATGTCCTGCATCGATGACCACCGTAAACCCGGTTTGTTTGATGCCCGCATTCGGACTTAACCTAAAAGCACTGAATAAAACAAACGACAATGCCATAGATAACACTGCCCATTGTTGTAAAAATCCTCTTCTAATCGATAACCGGTTCATGATATTGTTGTTAAACGACAGCACTGGTTCAAAAATTATGCCTTTCATGAGGCGATATTTCTTTAGTTTTGAAGCCGCCTTTCAGCAATTACAAAGATAACACCATTCAGTCCGGGATTTACCATATCGCTCTCAAGGTTTTGCATATACTGTTGTGGATTTCAGCCACTGCTGTGTATAGTGCAGGACAAACCGGTGCCGACACCCTAACGGTTACCGACACTTTGAACGGGAAAGGCAAAATTGTGAATAAAAGTAAGGATGCCCTCGAATCAAAAATTACTTATAAATCAAAGGATTCGATCTTTTTTGATTTAAAGGCCAAACAGGTTCATCTCTATGGCGAAGCAAAAATCGAATATGAAGGGATGATGCTTGTGGCAGATTACATCCTGATGGATTTCAATAAAAAAGAAGTTTCCGCCAAACACGGTAAAGACTCCTCCGGAAAAAAAATGGGAATTCCTGTGTTTACAGAAGGGGGAAAGAGCTATGAAGCCGATGCCATGCGGTATAACTTTGAATCTAAAAAAGGGGTTTCTGAAGGCGTGATTACCACGGAAGATGACGGGTTTGTGTATGGAGAAAAAGTGCTGAAAGACAGTTCCGGTCAGATATATGTAAAAAGTGCCCGATACACCACTTGTGATGATCCTGATCCGCACTTTTACATCAGCGCCAAAAAATTCAAGATCATTCCAAAAAAACAAGTCGTAACAGGACCCGCCAATTTGGTGGTTGCAGGGGTTCGAACCCCACTGGTGATTCCTTTCGGATTCTTCCCCATCAAAAGCAAACAAACCAAAGGAATTCTATTTCCTACGTATGGCGAAACCCAGGATCGCGGTTTCTTTCTGCGTGATTTCGGCTATTACACCCCCATCAGTGATTACATGGATTTAGCCGTTCTTGGAACCTTTTATTTCAGGGGAAGCTGGGGGATTACCGCCAGAACCAATTATAAGAAACGATATCGATATAACGGGAACCTCACTTTTAGTTATAATCTCAATGAGTTTGGAGAACCTGAGTCTGCCTCTTACAGTGAATCAGGAGATGTGAACTTACACTGGACTTTTATGCAGGATGCCAAAGCCAAGCCGGGAAGATCTTTCAATGCCAATGTGAACTATGTGAGCAGCAACTTTTACAAGAACAACTCCTTTCAGGTCAATGATATCGCCCGATCAAACATCAACAGCAGTTTGGGTTACAATAAAACCTTCAGAGATGGAAAAATAAATCTTGGAGCCAACGGCAGGATGGATCAAAACGTGCAAACCAAAACTGTGAATGTGAGTCTGCCATCCCTCACCCTTTCGGCCAGCAGATACATGCCCTTCGAACAGAGGGCCACTTCGAAACAAATCCTCAAAAATTTCGGACTTTCCTATCAGGGGAATATGGAAAACAGGGTGCAGGTGCAAGAAGAAAATTTATTTAAGGCTTCGGTCATCGACAGTATGAATAATGGTATCCGCCACAGTGTGCCCATTGGAACCTCTTTCAAAGCATTCAAATATTTTTCTGTCAATCCGAGTTTTAACCTCAACGATTACTGGTATTTCAAAACCCTTGAAAAACAATGGGATACCGACAACGACACGTTACTTTCCTTTGAGCGAACCGGTTTCGAACGAGCCATGCAATATTCTGCTTCGATCAGCATGAGTACCATTTTTTATGGCACCAAAACATTCAAAAAAGGGGGTATTTATGCGATCAGGCACGTAGTTCGCCCTCAGATCTCTGCCGGTTGGAATCCGGATTACACCAAAGACAGTCGTTTTGGCTATCGACAAGTTCAGACCGACACTGCCGGAACCAAATCCGGATACACAATTTTCGACAACGGCATTTTAGGTGGACCTTCCGGGGCAGCATCTGCATCGCTGAATTTCGGAATTGGCAATAACCTGGAAATGAAGATCCGCAGTTCGAAGGATACCGCCAATGGAGGCATTAAAAAAATCAAGCTGATTGAATCGTTCAATGTCAACGGAGGATACAATTTTTTGGCGGATTCTCTGAGATTGTCGGTGATCACCATGAGTGGCAATACCACCTTGTTTGAACGCATCAACCTGAACTTTTCAGGTAATCTTGATCCGTATTCCTTTGATTCTGTGGGGACCTCATATTATCGTGTAAATCGCTCTATGTTAGGCGACTATCGCAAGCTAACAAGGTTCACCTATGGTCGATTATCGATGAGCACCAATCTGAATCCCCGCGCCAACAAAAAGAAAACATCAGAGGTCGGTTCAGAAACAGAATTGGAGATGATCAACAGCAGACCCTACGCCTATGTTGATTTTAATATACCCTGGAGTCTCAGTCTGAACTACAACATCAGCTATAACAAGCCTTGGGAATCTAAACCGGAAATAGATCAGAGTTTCACCTTTAACGGAGATATCAATTTAACTGAGCGCTGGAAGATCGCCTTATCCTCCGGTTATAATTTCACATTAAAAGAGCTTTCGCTGACCAAGATTGATTTCTTCCGCAACCTTCACTGCTGGGAATTCAGTTTTGGATGGATACCTGTGGGGCCTCGTCAAAGTTTCGATTTCACGATTCGCGTAAAGTCACCTACGTTACAAGATTTGAAGTTGAACAGAAGGGCGTTCTGGTTTGATAATTAAGGGTTAATCCTAAAAATCTATCCCCTCAATATAATCATTATCCGGGGGCGCCTCTGCCGCATTGCACTCGATTGGAATCGTCAGCTCGTTTTCGGGCTTTTTGAAAGGATCCCGGTTTAGTTTAATGGTTTTGTCATCCTGCAATTTCTTCAGGAATAGTCCGGTTATGGGCAAGGCTGTATTGGCTCCTTGTCCCAAATTGGTGCTTCTGAAACGCACCTGACGATCTTCCGCCCCCACCCAACATCCGGTCACCAGATTGGGCATAATGGCCACAAACCAACCATCCGAATTATTTTGGGTCGTACCGGTCTTTCCGGCAATGGGAGCAGTGATACCATATCTACCGCGCAATCGGGCTCCGGTGCCGCTTTCTACTACTTTTTCAAGCATTTTAAGCATTATATATGCCGTTTGGGGGCGCATGGCTTCCTGCTGTTTGGGAATAAATTCTTCCAATAAATTGCCGTTCTTGTCTTCGATTCGGGTAATAAAAATGGGTTCAATCCATTCTCCTTCATTGGCAAATGCACTGTAAGCCCCCACCATTTCATACACCGAAATATCCATCGTTCCTAAACAAATGGATGGATAAGGCATGAATTTTCGGGTGTCGATACCCAATTTGTCAGAAATTTCCTTCACGGCATAAGGTGATCTCGGCCCCATTCTTTGCATCACACGGGCGGTAACCGTGTTGTACGACATTTTTAATCCGGTATATAAACTCACCTCGGCGGCGGAAACTTTGCCGCTGTTGGCCGGAGTCCAGGTATTCCCATCTTCCAGTTCGAGGGTAACCGGACCCGTTGGAACCATTTCACAAGGCTCTATCTTCTCATCGTCCATCGCCCGGGCATACACAATGGGCTTAAAGGTGGATCCCACCTGACGCGTCGAATTTTTGTTGACGTGATCGTATTGAAAGTGTTTCAAATTGATGCCCCCCACCCATGCTTTTACATGCCCGGTGGTTGGATCCATGCTCATCATGCCGGTGTGCAAAATCTGCTTGGCATACTTCACTGAATCGAGCGGACTCATCATCGTATCCCGATCGCCATTCCAACTGAACATGGTCATCTTCACCTTTTTGTTCATGTAAAATAGGATGGAATCTTCCTGATCACCAAAGGCTTGTTTCAACAGCCGGTACCGCTCGGTGCGCTTCATGTTTTTCGGAATGTATTCAGGATCCGTTTTCCAGTATTCGCCCTCCTTTTCACTGCGCCACGGGTTGGATTTCATTCGTTTGGTTTCATCAAAAAACTGTGCCTGTAAGGTAGCCATATGTTGCGAGACCGCCTCTTCTGCATGACGTTGAATGCGTGAATCAATGGTGGTATATATTTTCAAACCATCATTATACAAATTAAAGCCCTTTTTCTCGCACCAATCTTTCAAATATTGACGGAGATATTCTCTGAAATAAGTGGCCAATCCTTGATTGTGAGAAATCATTTGATAATCGATATCCATCGGCAATGATTTAAAGGAATCGCGTACTTCTTTGGTCAGATAACCATATTTCTCCATCTGATTGAAAACGGTATTACGTCGATTTAAAGCCCTATCAGGGTGATGCACAGGATGATAGAATCCGCTGGCTTTGAGCAAACCTACCAACAAAGCACCTTCTTCCAGGTTGAGGTCTTTGGTTTCTTTGTTAAAAAAGCGTTTCGCTGCCGATTTTATTCCATAACTATTTTCCCATGGCACGGTATTGAAATACATCAGAATAATTTCATCTTTTGTATAACGTTTCTCAAGTTCCGCTGCAATCACCCATTCTTTTAATTTTTGTAATACCCGTTCAATGAGATTCCTTTTTGCAGGGTGAAACATATTTTTGGCCAACTGTTGGGTGATGGTGCTGCCTCCTCCCCTTTTACCAAGAAAAAAAACGGCTCTGAACAAACTCTTGATGTCGATACCGGAATGTTTGAAGAATCGGGCATCTTCAGTGGCTACCAGCGCATTAACGATATGCTTGGGCAACTCGTTGTACTTGATGTTGGTGCGGTCTTCCTGAGAATATATTTTTCCGAGTTGAACGCCATCTGACGCATAGATTTCTGAGGCTAGTTTGGTGGATGGATTCTCAAGTTCATTGATATCCGGCAATTTTCCGAGCCACCCCATGGCAGTAAAAAACACCACCAACAATAACAACACAATACCCGCTGCAAATATCTGCCATATGCGTTTGATGATTGGAGATTTATTTGCGGCCATAAATGAACTCTATTGGATGTAAAATTTTGTAAAAAACTCGAAATAATTGTTGATGTCTTTTTCCTTTAGCAAAATTTTGAAGTTGTCTTCAGAAATAAAAAGATTGTCATATTTCTTCAGTTCCAGTTTGTCAAAGAAATCGCGGTTACTGATAAACCGAACATAATATTTTTCAGCATCCGCTTTGGTCTTAAAGCTTTTCACCATGAGCACTTGTAAATCCCCCAAAAGCGTGGAGACCACCTGCAAATTATCCCGGTTAAACTGATCTTTGTTAAAATCACCATAGGCCCGTTTGATTTGCTCCGCATTACCCCCTTGAAAAGTTAATATATACACATGAGGAGTTGAAGGCTGATAGGTGAAGCTGCCGGTTGATTCGGCTACATCTACTTTCGGTTTATTTCTATTCTGATAATACTCCAGCATTTCTGTTGCCGTTACCGCCACTGAAGTGCCAACATAGTTCTCTTTGATGATTTGAAGTAAATCAAGAAACACGGTCAGAGAGTCTGTGCGTGCCACACAGAACGCATACAATAAATCAAATTTAGACTGCAATGAATTTCCGGAGTATTGCTTATCTGCCTCCAATTTGATCGCCTTTGCTTCTTTGTATTTCCCGGCTTGATAGGCGTCATACATTTGATTATAGAGCGCCACAACCTTCTTATTCTCTCCTGCATTCTCTGTGACATCCTTGTTATTGATCACCATATTAAAGGGAGACTTCGGGTATTTTTGATTGAGTATAATACTCAATTCTTTCACCTTTTCAGTATTCTCCAATGCCTCATAACAACGAATCATGTTAAAAATCGCTTCAGGATTCAAATCACTTTCAGGATATTGTATACGAAGTTTTTCGTAATAGCTGATGGCCATTAAATATTCTTTTAAGCTTTCCTGATATACCTTTCCGGCATTGAATAGGGCCTTTTCTGTTTTGATATGACTTACTTTTTTGGCTTGTTCTGAAAACGGGATGTTTACGTAATACTTCTGTAAATCTTGAGAGACATTTTGAATAGCAGCCTGTTGTTCTATATCCTGTTGAGCATCATAACTGATTTCAGCATTGATGTCTTCTTCCTTTTTCTTTTCAGGTGTTTCAAAGGCTTTTTCCGCTTCAAATTCTTTGGCTTTTGCGGCAATTCTCCAGAATTCTGTATGCTTCCGGCTTCCCCATTTTCTGGTAAATTCGGTGTATCCCCTTGACATGGCACTTTGATTATAAAAATACCAATCTGCCCCCCCGCCTGAGGGCACTGACGGGCCACCCTGAGAGGGCAGTGCATTCTGATCAAACGGATTACCGGAAGGAGAAGAACCTGCCTCTGCCCCTTTGGCTTCCTTGGCTGCTTTAGCATCTTTTTCTTTCTGAACCATCCGTTCTACGAATTTGTCAAGATCCGCTTTGTTCATTTTCGACAAATCCATCAAGCTGTCTTGTGTTTCAATGGTCACCAAATTCTTGATTAAATCTGAAAGCACATTTTGCCTGGCAATGATTTGCTCATATTGGGGATGCTCTTTGGTAATAAAGGCTGCCGTACTATCGAAATACGCCTGGGCCAATGGGTAATCCTTCCGTTCGAAATACAAATTAGCCAAAGCCAAATAAGAATTGGCCTTTTGGATTTTATTCTTGACTGATGACCAAGCCGATAACTTGTAGTATTCGATGGCTGCGGAGGTTTTTCCATCCTTCATTTCTAGATTTCCCAACTCAAAATATATCTCATCAAAATAGTCGAGGTTCTTATCATCCTTCAACATTTGCTTCAGATACTTTCGGGTATTTTTAGCACTGTTGCCGCCCAATTGTGACAGCATTCGGCTCATCCCTAAATTGGCCTGAAAAGCATACTCATAAGGAGGAAACATCTTGACGGTCTTTTCAAAATGTCGATAGGACTCTTTGTGATTGCCAAGTTTCTGATAGATCTGACCCAAAATGAAATGGGATCTGTATTTCTCCGCACGGGTTCTCAAAAGGGGTTCTGCTTTTAACATGTACTCCAGCGCTTGAGAATATTTATTTTCACGGATATACATTTCGGCAGCCGTTTGATACAACATCTTGTTCAATCGCTTGGGTAGCTTTTTCTCTTGTTGAATCAGGTTATAGATTGATTCTGCATCGTACAGCTTTTTTTGACGGATGAGCGTTCTTAAAATCCAAAGCTGGGCGTCGTATTTTATCTCCTGATCGTTGTACTGGGAATATACATATTGGAAAGCTTCGAGCGCAGAATACAAGTCATATCGGTAAAAATGCGATTGTGCCACCAATAAAAACGCATCGTCAACCCATTTGCTATTCGGTCTAGCCTGAATCAGTTTAGAGGTTTTGGACATAATTTCATCC
>JBIIVF010000092.1:0-9930 GCA_044339595.1 Bacteroidia bacterium | reverse complement strand
TTCTCATCGCCATCCGGAAAAACCGGAATCACCTTTGTAAAATCATCCTTGTGTGATTCTTCCAGCTTTATCAACGATTCGTCCAGCACCATCACCGCATGGTAATAGGTGTTGTAGCGCGCCAACATGTTGTGCCAGGCCTTTTTGAGTTTACCTTGATCAGTGCCCTGTGACCAAGCAGTTCCGCTCAGAAGCAACATAATCAAGAGTATCGGGGTTGAAGAGATTTTATATTTCAAGTTGAAATTATTCTTTCTATACTAACTTTGAAACCGCAAAATTATTTTTTTGCAGCTAATATAATTAAGGATTCGGTCAATATGGCGCGATTTAAAGAATTCTTCAAATATAAAATACGTGAAAACTACAGGCTGATCGTTAGAAACGACGAAACCCTGCAGGAAAAAATTTCTTTTGTATTATCCCCACTCAACCTCATTTTATTGGTAAGTGGGGTGTTTATGTTATTCACCATATTGATACTGTCGCTTATTTTCTATACTCCCTTGCAAGAATTTGTACCCGGAGCTGCTAATCAGGTTGATTTGCGCGATAGAATTGAAATGAAACAAAAAATAGATTCACTCGAATCCATTGCTCAAATGATGACACGCGAAAGGGAAAATCTGCAGGCCATCTTAAAGGGAGAGCCTTTGAATAATCCCGGTTCTGCATCAGACTCACTTCCGGAAACCGAGGATTTGAATCTTGAAGAAATCAGCGAGAGCGAAAAGAAATTCAGAAAAATGATGGAGGAAGAGTTTACCGAAGATGGTTTGAACGGTGCAGAAAAAATATCAGGAAATACCCTAAAAAATCTCGCTTTTTTCACCCCCATCAGAGGATTTATTTCAGACACATTTGATAAAAAAAGCAATCATCTGGCGGTAGATATTGTGGCTCCCAAAAATGCGCCGGTAAAAGCTACTTTAGACGGTTCAGTGGTCATCAGCACCTGGACTCCTGAGACAGGCCATGTGATTGCCATCCAACATTCGAACGATTTAATTTCAGTTTATAAACACAATTCTGTATTATTGAAAAAGACTGGCGCCTATGTAAGTGCCGGAGAAGTCATAGCATTGGTAGGAAATTCAGGTGAACTTACAACCGGACCGCATTTACATTTCGAATTATGGTACAACGGTTCGCCGGTGGACCCCCGATATTATTTAAATTTTTAAACCATGAACATGTTAAACAAAAAGAAGACAGAAAGCGGAACCCAATCAATCAGCGCCTTTAATGTGATAGGTGAAGGAACCATTATTAAAGGAGATATACAATCATCCGGTGACTTAAGGGTTGATGGCACCATCGAAGGTGTGGTGCATACCAAATCAAAATTCGTTTTAGGAAGTTCCGGCAAAGTAACTGGTGACATTAATGCAAAAAATGCAGACATTTCTGGATCCGTGAAAGGAAATGTAATGATTGGTGAAATTTTATACCTCAAATCATCCGCCCGCATCAACGGCGATATTGAAACCGTAAAACTTATTATAGAATCAGGAGGAGAATTTAACGGCAAATGCGTGATGGGAAAAACAAGTACCAAAGCAAGTGACAACACCATTGAAAAAATACCACAGGAAGCCAACAAATCAGGTTACTGATTCAAAAAGCTACCTACAATATACTTCGCTCGCCTTTCAGCTGCTCGGGACCATCCTTATTATGGCATTTATTGGACATTGGCTTGATGGTTATTATAAATTCGAAAAACCGTGGCTTACCCTTGGGTTGTCTTTGATAGCCGTGATACTGGTGCTGTATAAACTCATTAAAAATTTGAATACATAGCTTTATGATTTCGTTTCTCTCAAAATTATTGTTGATGACCGCCGTCATCGTTGGAGCCATCTATATTTTGGAAATGATCTGGCCCGAATATCAACCAGGCTACTTCGTTTGGATTTCTGTGGCCTTCTATTTTTTTCTTACCGCCGGATTATTTAGTCTATCCATGATGGGCTTGAAACGAAACAATCGCACGTTTTCAACAGCCGTGTTTGGAAGCATGACCATACGTTTTATTTTCTGCATTTTATTTCTGGTTATATATCTGATAATCAACAAGGAAAAGAACGTAGCCTTCATCGTGACTTATCTAATCTTGTATTTATTTTACACAATATTTGAAATATTTCAATTAGTGCGTAAATTGCGACCCGAAAAATAAAGGGGCATTGATAACACAATTAACTGATAATAAGCGTTTTACAAAATCATCGATTTTGACAAAAATTGCATTTTTCGCGCTTTTTGTATCCTTATCCTGGTTTAGTCAGGCAGAATCTGCTACAGATTCGGCTGAAAATCATGCGACAACGGCTGTTCATTCTGAAGAGATTATTTCTCATTCTGACAGCGCGGGTCATTCAGGAGAAACAGCCCATACTGAAGAAAAAGGATTCAATGCCGGTGAAATGATTATGCACCACATTGCAGATGCGCACGAAATTCACTTCGCTACTTTAAATGAAGATTCAGACCATCCTACCCATATCAGTTTACCATTGCCCATCATTTTGTGGACTGACCAAGGGTTAAAAATGTTTTCATCCGGTAACTTTTATCACAACGAGAAAAAAGACCCACATCACGGTGAATATTATGCGCATGAAAACTTTGTAATGTCTCATGAGCATATTTATTATGCCAATGAGGCGGGCGGATTGAGTTTTGATGAAACCGGAAAAATCACCAATGCCGCTCCTCTAGATCTTTCCATTACTAAAAGTGTACTGGGATTATTGGTTGCAGGTTTGATCTGTGTGCTCATATTTAGTGCGGTAGCTCGTGGATACAAAAGCGGAGCCCCATCCAAGCCCAGAGGATTGCAATCATTGCTCGAACCAATGATTCTATTTGTTCGCAATGAAATAGCGATTCCAAGTATTGGAGCGCATAAAGCGGATCGTTTCATGCCATTCTTGTTATCATCCTTCTTCTTTATATGGATCGCCAACATCATGGGATTGATTCCCTTCTTAGGTGGATTTAACATTATGGGAACCTTGGGTGTAACCTTGGTATTGGCGACTGTCGTTTTTGTGTTGACCACCATCAACGGAAACAAACACTATTGGAGCCATATCCTTTGGCCATCCGGTGTGCCTACCGCCATTAAGTTTATCCTTGTGCCGATTGAAATATTGGGCATATTTATTAAACCGGCTGTATTGATGATTCGATTGACCGCAAACATCACCGCGGGTCACATCATCATATTGTCGTTCGTATCGCTCATCATTATATTCGGACAGCAAAGTGCTGTTGCGGGTTATGGCGTGGGAGTCGGATCATTGTTGTTCATGATTTTCATGAACTTTATCGAATTACTGGTAGCCTTTCTTCAGGCATATGTATTTACGTTATTGTCGGCCATCTATTTTGGTTCAGCAGTAGAAGAAGCGCACCACTAAATTGCATTTTACAATTATCAAATAAACAAAACACAAAAATTAATTAGAACATGGAATTACTTACAATTTTGTTAGAAGCTGCTGCTGCAGCAGGTTGGGCAGGTTTAGGTGCAGGTGTTGCTGCCGTAGGTGCCGGTATCGGTATTGGTAGAATCGGTGGTTCAGCCCTTGAATCCATTGCCCGTCAGCCTGAAGCAACAGGAGACATCAGAGCTAACATGATCGTTGCTGCGGCCCTTGTAGAAGGTGTTGCGCTGTTTGCGGTTATCGTGTGCTTGTTGGTAGTACTTTAATAGAAATTCCAGCCTTAACACTCCGGGGTTAGGGCTGGACTTACTTTAACAATTAAATGAATAAACTATGTTATCAGCAGGTTTAGGAACCATTATATGGACTTCCGTTGCGTTTTTGATTGTGCTTTTTCTGCTCAAGAAAATGGCATGGAAGCCTATTTTAAAATCGTTGAAGGAACGCGATGATTTTATTGAGAAATCGCTCGAATCAGCAGAGGAAGCGCGTAAACAAATGAGTCAGTTAAAGTCTGATAATGAGAAGTTATTGGCTGAGGCTCGTCAGGATCGTGAAAAAATCTTGAAAGAAGCACGTGAGATGAAAGAAAAAATCATTTCTGATGCTCGCAAAGCTGCCACTGAAGAAGGAGATCGCATGGTGAATGCGGCTCGCAACGAAATCGAGAAAGAGAAAAATGCTGCCATGGCAGAACTTAAAAACCAAGTAGCCTCTTTATCTATTGACATTGCAGAGAAACTGATTCGCAGAGAATTTGAAAATAAGGATCAACAGCAGATGCTCATCAACGAACAGTTGAAGACAGCTCAAATGAATTGATACCATGTCTGTAATACGCATAGCTACCAGATATTCGAAATCATTGTTGCAGATGGCAAGCGAAGCCGGTTCATTGGATATTGTTTATCAAGAGGTAACCGACATTCGCAAAGCCGTACTCGAGAATTACGACCTTAAGATTTTACTTAAAAGTCCGGTGGTTGCCTCCGACAAAAAAAAATCAATTCTGAATGAAATCCTAAAAAATCAACAAGACATCACTAAAAAATTCGTGTTGTATCTGGTTGATAAAAAGCGTGAAATGTATCTCGCTCAGATTTGCGATTCATTTATTCAACAATATCACGCCATTAAAGGGATTGCAGAGGCAACGGTAACTTCAGCCTTTAAGCTCGATTCTCAAACCATTGAGGCCGTGAAGCGATATCTGTCAACGACTTTTACCAAGGATGAGATCCTGATAGAAAACATTATAGATCGCACCATCATTGGTGGTATGATCATTCAATACGAAGACCGCAGGCTCGACATGAGTGTGCTCAAAGAATTACAGGAAATTAAAAAACAACTTATTTATAATTAAGCATTATGGCTCAAATAAGACCGGATGAGGTTTCATCTGTTATCAGGGAACAACTGGCACAGATTCAAGGAGGTGCTCAGATTGAAGAAGTAGGTACTGTACTCCAGGTTGGAGATGGTATCGCCCGTATTTATGGTCTGACCCAGGTTAAATCCGGGGAATTGATCGAATTCAACAATGGTACTCAAGCCATTGTATTGAACCTTGAAGAAGATAACGTTGGAGCCGTACTTTTGGGAAGCTCTGATGAAATCAAAGAAGGTGACATAGTGAAAAGAACCAACCGCATTGCTTCTATCCGCGTAGGAGAAGGCATGTTGGGTCGTGTGGTAAATACCTTGGGTACTCCCATCGACGGAAAAGGTGAAATCAAAGGCGAATTATACGAAATGCCCCTCGAAAGAAAAGCACCGGGGGTGGTGTTTCGTGAGCCGGTAAAAGAACCGCTTCAAACAGGTATCAAAGCGATTGATGCGATGATTCCAATTGGTCGTGGTCAGCGCGAATTAATCATTGGTGACCGCCAAACAGGTAAGTCTACCATCGCCATCGATACCATCATCAACCAAAAAGAATTTTACGACAAAGGTGAACCGGTATATTGCATTTATGTTGCCTGCGGACAGAAGTCTTCTACCGTAAAACAAGTAGTGCGCACTTTAGAAGAAAATGGTGCCATGGCTTACACAGTAGTGGTAGCCGCAGGTTCATCTGACCCTTCACCGATGCAGTTTTATGCCCCAATGGCAGGAGCTTCTATCGGTGAATATTTTAGAGATACCGGACGTCCTGCATTGATCATTTACGATGATTTGAGTAAGCAGGCTGTTTCATACCGTGAGGTTTCCCTTTTGCTTCGTCGTCCACCGGGACGTGAAGCCTATCCGGGTGACGTATTTTATCTGCACAGCCGTTTGCTCGAGCGTGCTGCTAAAATCACCAGCTCTGATGAAATCGCCAGAAATATGAACGATTTACCTGAAAGCCTCAAAGGTTTGGTGAAAGGTGGTGGATCATTGACCGCTCTTCCAATCATTGAAACGCAAGCAGGTGACGTATCGGCATACATTCCGACCAACGTAATTTCGATTACCGATGGCCAGATATTTTTGGAAAGTGATTTGTTTAACTCAGGAGTTCGTCCTGCCATCAACGTAGGTATTTCTGTATCTCGTGTGGGTGGTAATGCGCAGATTAAATCCATGAAAAAAACAGCAGGAACGCTGAAATTGGATCAAGCACAGTACCGCGAGTTGGAAGCATTTTCGAAATTCGGATCTGACCTGGATGCAGCGACCAAATCTGTATTGGAAAAAGGTAGCCGCAACGTGGAAATTCTGAAACAAAATGAATTCTCTCCGCTTCGTGTTGAACAACAGGTGGCCATCATCTATTTGGGTACCAAAGGTTTGTTGAACAGTATTCCTGTGAATAAAGTAAAAGCTTTTGAAAAAGAATACCTCGAAGTATTGGCGAAGAACAATCCGGAGACATTAACTGCCATTGCAAAAGGAGATATCAGCGATACCGTTACTGCCGTGCTGGAGAGCACCGGTGCTGAAATAGCTAAAAACTATCCGTCATAAAGCATAAGTAGGCAAAATCATGGCTAACTTAAAAGAAGTAAGGAAAAGGATTTCATCCACCCGCTCAACCCAACAAATCACGAAAGCGATGAAGTTGGTTTCAGCCACCAAGTTGCGCAGAGCTCAGGGAGCGATCATGCAGATGAGACCTTATGCCCAGCGTTTACAAGGGATGCTCGTTAATTTGAGTGGCAGTGTAGATGAGAGTCCTACTTTGCAGGCTTATTTTAATCAGCAGGAATCAGAAAAGGTGCTGTTGGTTTTGGTATCATCCGACAGAGGATTGTGTGGTGCATTTAATGCCAATATCACCAAAACAGCCCGTATCTTGCTCGAAACCACTTATAAACAACAGGCGGCTAAAGGAAATGTTACGCTGATGTTCCTAGGAAAAAAGGCTTACGACTACTTCAAGAAGACGAATCTCCCTTGCGATACTTCTAAAATGGCGATATTCCAGAATTTGGATGCGGCATCTGTATTCAATACCGCTGAAGGTATCATTGAAGCGTATCTGAATGGAACCTATCAGGAGGTACGCATCGTTTATAATCAATTTAAAAATGCAGCCACTCAAATCATGCAGGTAGAGAAAATGCTACCGGTAGAAATGGAAAGATTTGACGACGGAAATACAAAATCTTTCGAAGCTGATTATATATTTGAACCGGGGAAATCGCAAATTCTGAAAGATCTTGTACCAAGAGCGGTAAAAACGCAATTGTACAAAGCCTGTTTAGATTCATTTGCTTCAGAACATGGTGCCAGAATGGTAGCCATGGATAAGGCAACAGATAACGCGGGAGAATTGCTCAACAACCTCAAATTAGAATACAACAAAGCCAGACAGGCTGCCATTACCAACGAAATCTCTGAGATTGTTGGAGGTGCTGCAGCGCTCGAAGGATAATAAGAATTGTTTTTGTTTTCATAGTGCAAGGGTCGTTTCCGTATGGATCGGCCCTTTTTTTATTGGTACATTTATAGATGTTATAATTCCCTACTCTCTTTGCCATTCATCGAATTTTTGAATTTAGATTTGGGCTGAAATGGATTCGTTTCTACTTTTGAATGATGCGCAAAAAAGAAGAAGAAATCAGTCAACTTTCTGAGCCGGATTTTTCTTTTGAAGGCTATACCTATGCCAACCTCCTAACCTGGAACCTCGATGAAATGGTAGAGTTAATCAAAGGGAAGATTTATAAAATGAACTCCCCTATGCGCCTGCATCAAAAAATATCGGGGGCACTTTTTTTTAAGTTGTATCAATTTCTAGAGGGAAAATCCTGTGAGGTCTATGATGCCCCTTTCGATGTGCGTCTTCCTGTGAAAGGCAAAAAAAATCACCAAATCAACACAGTGGTTCAGCCCGATATCTGCGTAATCTGTGATCCGTCAAAATTAGATGCTGCCGGTTGTATGGGTGCTCCGGATTTGGTCGTTGAAATTTTATCTAAAGGGAATAACCGAAAGGAACTCATTTACAAATACGAAGTCTATGAGGAAAGCGGGGTTCTGGAATATTGGGTGATACAACCGGAAGAACAAACCCTCATGATTTATACGCTGATTGATGGAAAATTCGTCCCTTCAAGATTATTTACAACCGGGGATGTGGTTACCTCTGCTTGTCTGCCGGGATTTCAATTAGACCTCACCGACATTTTAGTTCAGTTGTAATCTCAACTTTTAACCTTAACTTTCATACTCAACCCGAGTTCAAAAGTCGCTACTTCCGTCCTCTCGCTTCCCTGCAGGGTGTAGGCTACAATGCTCACATTTCGATTCTGCCTTTCACCGGTTTTTTGAGATGTTTCAAACATTTCAGCAACCAAAGCCCCGGATTGGCAATAAAAATACACATCAGATTCTGGCCTTTTGAGAAAATCAACCTTAAAAGAGCCGAATGCCAGAGACATAGACAGTTTCTGTTGTCGCGCCAGCGTAAATGCAAGAAAACCTCCTGCGATATCCGCCCCAACCGCCAAAGCACCAAAATACATGCTGCCAAGATGATTCCGGGTTCTCCTGCGAAGCGGTATCATCACGGTAACGGATTCATAGTCCATCGCGACAATACGAGGGCGACAATAAAATATCATCGGAATTTTCAGCAACCCAAATAGCCACAACTCGCGGTTGGCTTTCGATATACTCAACTCAGCCATGTTGCTCATTTACTAAATCCTTTACAATTTCTCTCACAGGTCGAATGGCATGCACAAACTCAATGGTTTCACCGGCGCACCAAACGGTTTGATAGGTCGTACTGAAGGCAGCTTTTTCAAGACTCTTCATCCCTTTAATGAACGTCAGCGCCTTAAACCATTTTTTGAAACGCTTATTTTTTGATAAAATCCGTTCAATCCAAGTCATATGGGTTCCGACCTTCTGCACATAAGGGGTGTTTATTACCGTGCAGGGAGATCCAGAGAGCTTTTCGGTGGTTACAATATCCTTTTTGCCATAATCCACGATGGCCTGTTTGTAGTCTTGACTAACCCCGCATTCGTCCGAAGCAATAAATATACTGCCAATCGAAGCACCGGCAGCTCCTAATTCAAGTACATGTCTCAGACTGTGATAATCGCCCACGCCACCGGCATTGATGACCGGAATGTTAAAAGCCTTTGTTAATTGAGGGATTAATTCTTCAGGAGATAATTTTCCCAAATGTCCACCCGCCCTATTGTTCACAGCTATGAGTGCATCTGCACCGAGCGAAGCTACCTTCTCGGCATAAGCCAAATTGGTTACATCACAGAAAACTTTGGTGCCCACTTTGTGCGATTCGCGGATGGTTTCTGCCGGACTACCGAGGGAAGTAATGATAAAAGGGACCTTCAAATTGCAGCAAACCTCGAGTTGCTCTTCGTATTTGAAATTCGATCGGTTCACAATCAGGTTGATGCCAAATGCACCTCCGTGTTCTTTTAGCTCACGAATGGCATCCGCGAGTTCTTTCAGGGTTCGATAATTCAAGGCAGGAATCGCACCGGTAATCCCTGAATCCATGGCCGCTTTCACCATGGCAACATTCGACACCAGAAACATGGGTGCCATGATCACCGGGTATTGTATGCCCAACATTTCTGTGAGTCGGGTTTGAAATGGATTAATCTGCTCAGACATAAGGCAAACCTAATGAATGATAGACATACTTGCTAATTATGGGCTAAAATGTAAAAAACATGCGTAGAATCAGCAAGTACAATTGATCATTAATCGTGTCTCTATGGCTTTGATGAAACCAATACATATTTTTTAATGCTTGGAAAAAATAAAGAATTTTCAATTGAAATTGAACTTCTTTTAAACGACAAATATTCTAATCCGGAAATCTCTCCGATTTTCACTAATTCAAGGTCATATCCTGGTATAAAAAGTGAATTTGAAGAAAATACTATTGGAAATAATGGCAATTCAACCGGGCAACTGTGATTTGTTATTAGTTCATTATTTTCTAAAGACTCAATAGTATTGAAAAAATATTTTTGAATAGTCCTATTTGAATTATTATCAC
>JBIIVF010000153.1:0-5470 GCA_044339595.1 Bacteroidia bacterium | reverse complement strand
GAATCATAATTTTGAAATATTTGCTCGAATCAATCCAACCCACAGTTGAATACCAACCAATATCATTCAGTAAAGTATCAATTTCTCTAAAAACTGAGGCTGCATTCACCTCACCATTAAGATAATTTCGATTAACGATTGCCTGATATTTTAAAGAAAGACTGTCCCATTCTATAGATTTAGTAATATTACTACTTGAAATACCTTTTCCCAAAATTTTGAATTTCTGTATACTCCCATTCAATGGGTTCATATAAATCAATTCACTTAAGCTTCGGTTAAAATTTATTTGATTGTTAATTCCTTTTTTTTGCAAAAAGAAGTAATCAGGCACTTCAAATTCCCCTATAAATTCAATTTTTTGATTCCAATAATATTTTGAAATGAATAACCTTTTTTTAAAACATGGCGATAAACAACTTGAGTCTAATTTCTCCGAAACCAGAAGTAATTCACTCTTGCTTAAAGGATAAATCTGTTTTATTGATTGTTGAATATCTGCTGATTTTAATTTAACAAAACTAATAGCGTGGTTATCATATCGAAAATTATCAATTCTTATAAATATATTTAGACTATAATGAAAGTAGATATCATCATCCAAAACATGCAACCCAAGCAATTGATGTTTATTGCTTAATTTTAATTGATCAAAATCACTAATTGCATATTTCTTGTCAAACAAAAGAGTTAAGCTACTATCGAAACAGCATACCCATACACTGTCAAGAGTATTACAGAGTCCGCCTAAATAGGTGTTTCCTCGATTATCACAGCAAATTTTAACTGCAACTCCAGCCGCAATGGGATGTTGAGTAGCCAATGTATTACTGATAAGTTGCTGCTTTTGAAAAATTATTCTACCTCCTTCCGCATTTTGGCCTATAATATCTGAACTAAAAAGGTAAATGAATACAACTATAAACAATAAACGCATTAAGCAATTCTTTCAAATGTCATTTCAATTAGGCCAGAGCTATTCAACGACCAATACACAATGTAAGATCTAGGAGTGCTTTCTCCATTAACCCAATATACAGCATTAACAGAACCGGTGTAGTTACCAGTGTTTTCAATTACATTATCAGCTTGCGCATACAAATTATTCATTGCATTCAAGTCAGTTGGGTCGAAATTTTCCCCAGGAGTCGTAGGACAAGTTGGGCAAATATTGTCTTCATATTCTGATATGTAACAAAAAATGTAATAATCCGGCCCTAAACTCCATTCGGGCACTGTGAATTTTGCATCATCAACTGTATATGCACGTGGGTCAATAGTTCTGAAACATTTGGCTTGAGCAGAAATTAATGTAATGGATACTAATCCTACTAAGCATAGGATTCTAAAAAATATTTCTCATGATATGATAACTTATTATCCAACCAAAGTTATAATCTTCAATTTACAGAATCTATCATTGAATCGAAAATATGACTTTTTTTTTACAATCCAAATTCGATGATGCATTTTTTTTACTCGATTTAATTTCCGGCACATCGAGTGTATTTTTATTGCATGTTGCCTTATAACTCCCCCGCATAAACAGCATCTTTTGGTTGAGGGGGAAGCGGGATTTTGGGAAGTTGTGGTTCATCCTTATAGCGCGGGTCTTCCACCATATTGCACTTGATGAGTTGATGCACTTCCAAACTATAAAATCCGAATTCTTCGGTGACTTTGCCCGTGATGTTGTACACGCCTCTCCCTCTGAAAGGATATTGTTTGGCCGCCGGCGGAAAATGAACGGTATCGATAAAAAAACCGGCCCGATCCACAAAAGTGCCGAATTGCATGCGCTCCCCCTTGGTGGTGCGGGTATCTTTTACGGTCACCAAATATCCCTTTACGGTGATGACTTGATGAACATGCGCCGGCAGATCGGCTGATTTTAGGGGATGATCATCCGGTTCATGCAGCAAGTCAAAAGGGTTGCAAAGCGGGAAACCCAGCAATTCAATCTGATCGTAGGCATCTTCGAGGGCAGAACTCGCCAGGCGGGGCAGCGAGAAATCTCTTCGGGGCATTTTAAACAGCGGTTGCATCCCCTCCTGCACGCGACTTCCGCCCAGCTTATGATGGGCTTTCCAGAGCAGCGCCCGTTTATTTTCGCCGGTGAACCGAAAGGCATCAATGCGGATCAACAAAGCAATCTGCTCAATACCAAGCGGCACGCGATCTATGAAATCATCCAGCGACAAGAAAGGTCCGTGATGCGCCCGGGCCGTCACCATGCGGGCAGACAGCGCACTTTCAAACCCGGTCAAGGTGTTAAACCCAAGCAGGATGTCCTTGTCGTACAGCACCGTTTCTGCAAAAGATCGGTTTACGCAGGGCGGATGAATGACGCCTCCGCACATACGCGCTTCATGGGCATACAACTCCGGACGGTAAAAACCACCGCCATTGTTGAGGGTGGCCACCATGTATTCGAGCGGAAAATGTGCCTTCAGAAATAAACTCTGATAGCTTTCTACCGCATACGAAGCCGAGTGCCCTTTTGCAAAAGCATAGCCCGCAAAGCTCTCAATTTGTCGCCATACCTCTGCTGCCAGTGCGTCGGAATGACCCTTGAGCTTGCAGTTTTCAAAGAAGAGTTGCTGCACTTTGGCAAATTCTTCGCGGCTTCTGAATTTTCCACTCATGCCCCTGCGCAGCATATCGGCTTCCCCGAGCGTGAGTCCGGCGAAGAAATGGGCTACTTTAATTACGTCCTCCTGATACACCATCACCCCAAACGTGTCGGGCATGATGTCGAGCAATACCGGATGTGCGTCTTTGCGCCGTTCGGGGTTTCGGTATCGCAGGATGTACTCGCGCATCATCCCGCTTTTGGCAACCCCGGGCCGAATGATGCTGCTCGCCGCCACCAAAGCAAGGTAATTATCGACCCGCAACTTGCTCAGCAACATGCGCATGGCCGGAGATTCGACATAAAAGCATCCGATGGCTTTACCGCTTCTCAACAATTCTTTGATTGATTCGTCTTCCTTAAAAGCCTTGATGTCATGAATGTCAATCGGAGGGCATTCCGGACGGTTCTGACGCACCAGCGTCACTGCATCCTTAATCTTTCCCAATCCGCGCTGACTCAGGATATCAAATTTGTACAATCCGATGTCTTCGGCCACCACCATATCAAATTGCGTGGTGGGGAAACCTTTGGGTGGCATCCACGTGGCGGTGTAGGCTTGCAGGGGCTCCTCTGAAATGAGAATCCCACCGGCATGAATGCTCAGATGACTCGGAAAACCATGAATCAATTGACTGTATTTCAATACCAGTCGCGACAATTCATCCAATCCGTTCGGGTTTCCCCTGCTTTCACTGAGTTTGTCGATTTCGTGCGCCGGCAATCCAAATACTTTGCCTAATTCGCGGATAACGGCCCGATATTGAAAGGTATTATACGTAGCCAGGAGGGCGGCATTCGGAAATCGATCGAAAATATAACGCGTAACATCATCGCGGTCTGTCCATGAAAAATCGAGGTCGAAATCCGGTGGATTCTGTCGGTAAAGGTTGATGAAGCGCTCGAAATACAAATCGAGTTCAATGGGATCTACGTCGGTGATGCGCAGCAGGTAAGCCACAACGCTATTGGCACCGCTGCCCCTTCCTACATAGAAATATCCTTTGCTGCGGGCATAACGGGTGATATCCCAGTTGATGAGAAAATACGAGAGAAAGTTTTTCTGTACTATGATTTCCAACTCCTTCTCTATCCGATCGGTCACTGCCCTGGTGGGGTTTCCGTAGCGGTAAGCAAGGCCATCTCTGCAAAGACGGCGCAAGAGCTGAAGATCGTTCTGCGCACTGCCGGTGTAGGTTTTACGATTTTTGGGTGGGCCATCTGATCCAAAAGTCATCTCCACCTTGCAAT
Source organism: Bacteroidia bacterium (assembly GCA_044339595.1). GTDB lineage: Bacteria > Bacteroidota > Bacteroidia > NS11-12g > UBA9320 > CAZTGZ01. Next base: position 1,587 of record JBIIVF010000153.1, on the reverse strand, counting down.
CATCCAACAAACGACGGGCATGCGCAATCAGAAAAGGAAAATCTTCCGTTTGCCGGATCAGCGTCTCTGCCGACAACCATTGTTGATCCGGCAAGGCTTGTTGATCGGGAGGAAGCTTACTGAGCAAGGTATTGAGCGCCACCGACCGCAGCAAACGATGGGCATTAAACTGCGATTTACGAACGAAGGTGCAGGTGTGCATCAAAACCAACTTGTGCGGCTGCCGAATCAAAGGCGTAAACCGGAGTCTGTTGAGGTCGTTGAGTCCTACGCCAATAAATTCATACGGGCGCAGGGCTCTTTCAGGACAAGCAGAGAAAGGATAAATCACCCATACATGTTCAAAATCCGGCGCCAGGGGTTGTATCGGCACATCGTTGTGCAAGTGCAGACTCAGGTGACGGTTTATTTCCTGCCATCCGGCATTGTTGCGCGCCAGGGCCACATAAAGCTGTTGAACACCATTTCTAAAATCCACCCCCACAGCAGGACGGATGCCTTTGAGGGGTGCCATCCGAAGGAAATCCATGCCAGCCGATGTATTGTTGATGTCGGTGAGGGCCAGGGTGTGATGCCCTCTTTCTACCGCCGCCTGCAGTAATTCCTCTACGCTGAGAGTGCCGTATCTGAGGCTGTAATAACTGTGGCAATTGAGGAGCATGCGACAAATATAATGACACTTTTATTGTCATGCTATTTTTATTGTCATATAAATTCAATCGACATACCTAAACAAATCAGTCTATAAAATCCGGCAAGACGCAAAATTACGTTCCCGTAAAATTAACAATTAGTCCCATTTGGGGACAATATAACTCAAAACCGATACAACAGGGGACACATCCAAAAACTGGAGAGAGATGTTAATTTGCGTCCAAAAAAGGGATGGAATACGAATTAATGTTCTGCAGTTTTATTGATGGATGGCATGCGTTTATCTTATTCCCATGGTCTTAGCGTAAATTTAACTACCTGTTGTTTCACGAGTCTTGCATAGAAATGACTGCCAAGAATTAGCCCTGAATTTTTGATCTTTTCATAAGGAATCGCAATACCGTGTTCCTTCTGTCTCCATTGGTGTAATAAATATTTAACCTGTACCTGCCCCTTTTCATCTTCAGGAATTGAATAAAGCAGATATAAATCCTTAAATTTTGTTTGAAGGTCATTTAAACGCTCTAATTCCTCGTTTTTACAAGTTAAACATCCCATTGTATTCACAAAGAGAATATCTACCGTGTCGTTTATACTTAAAGTTTCTTTGAGTGGAGTTTTTTTTAACAAATACTCTAATCGCGATCCATAATCTTCATAGATTTTCCGATCACAATGGGTCATAAAAATGAGCATGACCCCATAAAACCCATTTTTAACCAACCACTTCAAATACATCAAATATTTCTCTATCGCCCTTGGTCCCCGGTATTTTTTTCATGATATATACACCGGCATCCCCTACAAAAGAATAGTACCATCGATATTGTTTGCCAAGATTTCTTTCCAAAACAGTATTAAAATTTTTGTCTAAAACCATGAGTATTAATTCTTTCTCCGTATAAACCGTATAATGACCCTTTTTATCCTTAG
>JBIIVF010000112.1:0-8150 GCA_044339595.1 Bacteroidia bacterium | reverse complement strand
AGAAATTCAAATCCTGCATTGGCAATACCCAGATTTCCTTCGGCATTTTCGAAATCGATGGGATTGACCTTGTGCGGCATGGCACTCGATCCCACTTCTCCGGCCTTGATGGTTTGCTTAAAATAATCCATGCTGATGTAAGTCCAGATATCTCTGCTCAAATCAATCATGATGGTATTGATACGTTTCATAGCGTCGAATTGAGCGGCCATGTTGTCGTAATGTTCTATCTGTGTGGTAGGTTCTGATCGACTCAAACCAAGTGAATGCGAAAATTCTCTTGCAAATTCATGCCAGTTTGTATCCGGAAAAGCAACATAATGGGCGTTTAAATTACCGGTAGCCCCTCCAAATTTACAGGAATAAGGGATGCTTTGAAGCTGACGCAATTGTTCTTTTAATCTGACTTCGAACACTTTCCATTCTTTGCCTAAAAGTGTTGGGGAAGCCGGTTGACCGTGTGTTCTTGCCAACATCGGGACATGAGCCCATTTTTCTGATTGGGTGCGGATGACCTGAAGTACATCATCGAATACCGGTAACCATACCATTTGGTGGCAATGCTTTAAACTCAAAGGAATGGCCGTATTGTTGATGTCTTGCGATGTGAGTCCGAAATGCACCCATTCTGTTAAATCTTCGAGATTTTCATCTTTCAAGATATCTTTTACAAAGTATTCAACGGCTTTTACATCGTGATTGGTGACACTTTCCGTTTGTTTGATTTTGATGGCATCCTCTTCAGTAAGCTCATAAGCTCTTTGTTTAAGACGATCTGAGGCTTCATCCACCCGGCGTTCATCTTCGAGCGATAATACACGCTTAGACAAACGGATGAAATACTCTATTTCAATGATGGTGCGGTATTTTATTAAGCCGAATTCAGAAAGAAAAGGGGCAATTTCTTCACATTTGCTTCGGTAACGGCCGTCAATCGGACTGATGGCTGTGAGTTGATTGAGTTCTGTCATAAGCGCTGCGAATTTAGAATATATTTTTCAGGGTAAAGGTAATTTTAGGGTCGAATCGATTGGATTATTTGATTGAAGCGAATCATGAACAGTTGATATGAACATCCCATGCTGCTCACACTGCTATGTAATAGAGTATCACATGCAAAGACGTTTTCATATCTTTGCAGTATGTCAGCAAACACCAGGAGTTGGATTTCATTTATTATCATTACAATTGTATCGAGCACGGTTATCGCTCAGCCGAGGTTCTCGCAATCTACAGTCGATTTTGGCTTTGTTTCCGTCAATCAATCCGCAAATAAATCTTTAACTATTATCAATGACAGTGAAAAAGAGTCTCTGAATTTGAAGGTTTTTCTAAGTGATACTTTTTTTAGTTTGGGAACTACTTCATGGATGATTTTACCAAAAGATAGTATACAACTGGACTTAAACTTTAGACCTAATCAAAATATAACCTATAGAGCCATTCTCCTGTTTTCAGGCAATAGGTCACCCGGTCAATGGTTAATTCCTATTGTGGGCAAAGGCAAATTATCCAATGCTTATTATGATGGTACCTTTGATTTATACGATGAGGCACTGAAAAGTGCTTTAAAACAAATAACAGGTCAGAATTATGTGAGTTTAGGCTACAATTCAGCCAGAGATCAGATGTATGCCAGTTTGGATAATGTAGGAGGTTTTGTGACTTGTGCATACACAGGAAGAAAGGCTCAATTCAATACTCGGACCGGTGCAACCTCAAACAACTTTAATTGTGAGCATACTTGGCCGCAAAGTATGTTCGGTCAAAATGAGCCTATGCGCAGCGATATCCATCATTTGTATTCTACCGACGAAACTGCCAATGGCAAAAGAGACAACGATCCTTTCGGTTGGGTAGCATCACCTACATGGTCGGTTGGAGGGAGCAAATGGGCCGGAAGTGTTTTTGAGCCCAGGGATGAACAAAAGGGGAATTCCGCAAGATCTATGTTTTACATGGCCATTCGATACCAGAATTATGTTGGATTTCTCGATGGTCAAGAGAATGTGTTGCGTGATTGGAACAAGACCTACGCCCCGGATGGCGCTGCAGTGAAAAGAAATAATGACATTTTTGGCTTACAGAAAAACAGAAATCCTTTTGTGGATCATCCTGCTTTTGCCGACCGGATGGTTTCAATTTCGAACACTGCCAATCGACCTGCCACATGGAAATACTTTCATACCTCCATACTCAATCCTTTTCAGCAAAGAATCACTTTCCGGAGAATAATTGGGGATACCGTTTCAGTATTTGTATGGAACCAAGGAACTTCCGAAATTATACTCGATTCGGTTTCGGCCCCTCGAAACGGTCGTTGGATTGGCGCTGCATCTGTTTTGAAACCCGGTGAATCTTATCGAATACTTTTAACAGAAACGTCCGGTGGTTCGATGGATAAGCCATTCAGTATTCATTTGAAAGGGAAGGTTATTTTAGATACCCTTCAATTTGAATTAAGTCCGGTCGGACAGAATCAATCAGAAGTAGAACGTGTTTCTATTTATCCAAACCCTTCATCTGACGGCCATTTTATTTTAAATAGCTTTAATGTCACAGAGAGGGTTCAGATTTATGATTCAAAAGGGAGTGCCGTGTTTTTTACCGATATAAGTTCGGGCTTAAACGAAATTGACCTCAAACATCTTGACAATGGGATTTACTTTGTGCGCATACTTTCAGAAGTTCGATATCGAACGATGAAAGTAGTGATTCAAAAGCAAAGCAAATGAAGAATTTTTTAAAGATTGTACTGGCAACGCTGGTAGGGCAGGTCATACTGCTGTTGATTGTATTCTTAATCGGGTTAAGTGCCATTTCCGGACTTCAAAAGAAGGAAGTTAAAACGATACAGCCTTCTTCGGTGTTGTTGCTCGAATTTAATTCAGTTATATCGGATCAATCACCCTCAGAAGAGGTTGCCTTTTTTAGCCAATTCAGTTTAGGAATGTCTGCTCCTGTTGGATTGATGGATATGGTGAATAAAATAGATAAAGCCTCTAAAGATGAGAAGATTAAAGGCATTTTGCTCGATTTAACTTTATTCGGTGCCGGCTATGGTAAAGCAGAAGAGATTCATGCTGCTTTGATTAATTTTAAAAAGAGCGGAAAGTTTGTTTATGCCTACAGTGATTTCTTTTACAACAACACCTATTACTTGGCATCAGCCGCCGACAAGATTTACTTGAATCCACAAGGTGAAATATTGTTCAATGGGTTGGTATCTGATATTCTTTTTTTTAAAGGAGCTTTAGAGAAATTGGGTATAGAAATTCAAGTGGTAAAGCGCGGGAAGTTTAAGGGTGCCGTTGAACCCTACATTCGCGAAGATCTGAGTGAAGAAAACAGGGCACAAATTAAATCGTATATAAATTCTGTTTTCGACGAAATGGTGAAGGATATAGCGGCTGGCAGAAAGTTGGATCAGACGAAAATCAGAAGTATTGCCGATGGAATGTTGGTGAGAAATCCGGAAGAAGCCAAATCCATGGGGTTGGTAGATGATTTGTTTTATAGAGATCAGCTTTTTGATCAGATTCGATCTGCCATGAAGCTAAAAAAGGAGGAGAAAATATCATTTGTTAAGCTGAGTGATATCAAGCTCGATACCAAGACGGAAGAATCTAAAATAGCCGTGGTTTACGCTTCCGGCGATATAGTAAACGGGCAAGGACAAGTCAATGAAGTTGGTGCAGATCGATTCGCAAAAATTCTAAGAGACATTAGAAAAAATGATGACATAAAAGCCGTGGTTTTGAGGGTTGATTCACGCGGAGGAAGCGCTTTGGCGAGTGAGATTATCTGGAGAGAAGCCATTCTGCTAAAAAAGGTAAAACCGCTGATTGTGTCGATGAGCGATGTGGCTGCCTCAGGCGGATATTACATCTCATGTATGGCTGATACCATTGTGGCTTATCCGCAAACCATCACCGGTTCTATTGGCGTTTTCGGGTTGTTTCCCAATGCCGAAAAATTGATGCATGACAAGTTGGGCATCACCAGCGAATACGTTGGCACCGGCGCTTATTCTGATTTTGGAAGAATTGACAGAAAATTGACAAACGACGAACTGGGTGTAATCGATGGCATGGTGGGTAGGGTGTATGAAACCTTCCTGAAAAGGGTGAGTGAAGGTCGTTCAATTTCGGTAGAAATGGTTGATTCATTTGGTCAGGGAAGAGTATGGACCGGTACCATGGCAAAGGAAAGAGGCTTAGTAGACGTGTTGGGTGGGATGGATAAAGCCATCGCCATTGCGAGCCACAAGGCCGGGTTGAAAAACTATGAAATTGAAGAATTCCCGAAATCAAAATCGTTTTTTGATGAAGTGATGGGCAAGTTAAATAAGGAAGAAACGGCCCGTGCCATGCTGAGAAAAGAATTGGGGTCTACCTATGATACTTATTTGAAAATCAGGAAGATATCAGAATATTCCGGCGTGCAGGCATTGATGCCTTACGAGATTCAGTTTAAATAATTTTTATACCCTATTAATTGTCATTTTTTAATGACAATTAAGTATTTAGATTCGTGCTTTGGCCTAAGCCATGAATATGAAGCGTAAATATTTATTCAAATTATTGATTTTTAGTATTTTAGGGTTCGTGTTGTCTTTCGACGCGCTAGCCCAGAAAGAAGGGAATATTTGGTATTTTGGGCGACAAGCCGGATTAAGTTTTGCCAGTGGTTCCCCGGTAGCCATCAGTGATGGTGTCATTCAAACCGATGAAGGGGTGGCCACCATTTGTACAAAAAACGGATCACTTTTAATGTATACAGATGGTATTAAGGCTTGGGATAAGGATCACAAGCAAATGAACCAGACTATTGTTAATCCCATGTATGGTGATCCTTCTGCGACCCAGAGCGGAGTAATTGTGCCTCAGCCTGTTAGAGGGTCGAGATACTATATTTTTGCGGTTGGAGATGATGGTGGAAGGCTGTCCTATTCAATTGTTGATACGAATATTACCTCTACAGGCACTAAAGGGGATATCATTCCTTCAGAACACAGAAAAATACTTCTTGCCGCCTCTTGTGAAAAAATTACCGCAGTAAAACACGCCAATAAAGTAGATACCTGGATTATTGCTCATGACTGGGGAAACAACAAATTTATGGTGTATTTACTCCGGTCAACAGGGTTGGTTACCACCCCGGTTGTTTCTGCCGTTGGAACCCCGGTTGGTCCAACTACTTCCAAGGCCAATGTCGGATATTCAAAGGGGTGTTTAAAGGTTTCACCGGATGGTTCAAAATTGGTGAATCCAATTGTGGGTAGTCAGGCTACCAATACGGATGGTTTCTGGGAATTGTATGATTTTAACAATCAAACCGGGGTGATCAGTAATCCTATGATTTTCAATCCTGCCAACAAACCGGCGGCGATTTCGGGTTATGATGGAATTTACGGAGCAGAGTTTTCTCCCAATGGAAGGTTTTTATATCTGGCATGTCGAAAAACAGGTTTTGGAGTAAATGACCGTATTTACCAATTTGATATGTTAGCCGGGAACCGCACATTGGCTGATATCAATGCCAGTGGGGTAGAAGTGGCACCTAGTTCTGGCGGTGGTATCACTAATTCGTACGGAACCATGCAAATTGGTCCGGATGGTAGAATCTATATTGCAAGATACCAAACCACAGGTACTTCCTATTTATCCATCATTGCCAAACCAAATTGTAAAGGCACGGCTTGTACTTTTATTAACAACGGAATCAACTTGTCATCCGGAAAGTTTTCGAGATGGGGACTGCCTACCATGATCAGTTCCTATTTCAGTAAACCTGAATTTGAATTTGGTGATCCCGACCCCAATAATTACGGATTGTGCATTGGGGATTCGACGCAGTTTTGGATGGCAGATACTGCCGGTTTGGATTCTGTTAAATGGATTTTTGGAGATCCTAATTCCGGGGCCGCAAATTTCTCAAGCCTACTATCACCAAAGCATCGGTTTAGCCGTGATAGTACATATCAGGTTCAAGCAATCATGTTTAGGAGAGGGTCATTCTCGTGTCTTCTTGATACCGTTAAGCAGTTTGTTACGATTTATCCAAAACCTTCAATCAATTTGGGGCGTGATACAACCTTATGCGCAGGAGAATCCCACTTTATGAATGCCTTGACAGATAAGGCCACTTATTTATGGCATAATGCCACCACCGGGCCCAACTTTACGGCTACGAAATCTGATACGGTTTGGGTGCAACTTAGAATTGGTGGATGTTTTGGTTCAGATACGGTAATTATAAAAGTAGCTAATTTTCCCACTCCCAATCTCGGTTCAGATACCGTCATTTGCAGTATCGATAGTATTCTGAAGATACCGGGAAAGGCAGAAACTTTCCTGTGGGACAACAATGCTACGGATACATTCAGGAAAATTAAGGCCGCCGGTACTTATTGGGTAGAAATGGCCAATTATCGTTGTAAATCAAGAGATTCAGTGGTCATCACAGTTTCTTCTATCCCAACTTTTAATTTAGGAAGGGATTCTACATTATGCACCAATGATAGCTTGCGTTTAAATGTTAAACTACCCCATTCGACCAATAAGTTTTTATGGTCTAACAGCACAACCGATTCAACCATCTTGGTAAAATCACCGGGTGGAAAGTTCTGGGTTCGGGCAACAGATTCGTTGTGTCAATATTCAGACACGGTAGTAGTGTCGTTTAGTTCCCCGAAACCATTGGAAATTGGTGCAGACAGAATTATTTGTGACGGCCAAACCGTGAACATAAACGCAGGAATTCCGGGCGTGACCAAATATAAATGGCATGATAACAGCACAGATTCTATTTTCAAGGCAAAGACGGCAGGAAAAATTTGGGTGAGCGTATTTGATGGATTCTGCAATTTATCGGACACCACCAATATTTTCGTCAAAACTCCGGCGTCTTTCAAATTGGGCAATGACACGATTCTGTGCACAGGTACCGTGTTCAATCCAATGCAATATACCATTCCGGGTTACTCTCAGGCATGGAACGGAAATCCGCTAAAATCAGATACCAATATTACTGTTTCAGGAAAATATTGGGTGGATGTTCGGGATGTTCCGGATCAAAAATGTTTGACCACCGATACCATCATCGTTGCATTTCAGTTACCAAAGTCGTTTAATTTGGGCAATGATACAATATTGTGTCTGGGGCAAGTTGTGAATCTAAATGCAAATTCAGTGGCACCCGTAAAATCAGCTGTTTGGAATGATGCGGTAACCGGATTAACGCGCACCAATAATAATACGATGGTAAAACACAAACTCACCATCAATGACGGAGTCTGCACATCGGCTGATTCAATTAACATCAGCTATAAACCTACCCTCAATATTAATCTTGGACCGGATGTTCAGCTTTGCGATTTGGCAACACTCAATAAAGATATTACGGACCCCAATGCTACGTTATATGAATGGACTACAGCAACCGGTGCGTTGCTTGGCACGGCCAATACTTATACAATCAATAGTCCGGGAGGAACCTTCGTAGCCAGAATATCGGATAATCTTTGCAGCAAGTCTGATACATTTACCGTAACTTATTATAATACTCCCGTAGTTGATTTGGGATTAGATCAGATTTTATGTGATGATGCCACTTTTGACTACGACTTTACTCCTATTGATGCAGATAATGCGTTATGGAATAATGGAACCTCAGGCAGAACATTTCAAGTGACACAGGAAGGGACCTATTGGTTTAGGGCTTCCAAAGGAAATTGCACCGATGCAGATACCGTTGTCTTTCTATATACTACTGCACCGATTGTCAATTTTGGATTTAGAGATACTTCTTTGTGTGAACCAACTTGGTTTAATTTTGACTTTACTTTCCCTCACACCACTTATTTGTGGAGTGATGGCAGCAATCAGTCAACCAATAGAATTAACAGCAAAGGAACACATTGGGTGGTGGCTGCCAATGTTTGCGGAACAGACAGCGCTTCCTTTAACATTGAAATTGATGAGTTTGGATGTTTTGTGATTTTTCCAAATGCGTTTTCACCCAATGGAAATCTGGTAAATGATATATTCAGACCGATTGGAAATGTGCTGGAGTTCCTTGAAATGAATATTTACAACCGTTGGGGAGAAAGAATATTCACCGGTCCGGCAGCTGCAGGTTGGAATGGG
>JBIIVF010000110.1:0-8187 GCA_044339595.1 Bacteroidia bacterium | reverse complement strand
ATTTTTAGTTTCATTCGCAGCAACTTTGCCTTGGTTCGCGAAAGGAATTGTGGTAGAACCCACATTTTCGATGGATATGTTATAACCACCGGCGCCTACCCCAAGGTATGGATAAATGAAAAATTTCTTTTTTGCGTAGATGATGTATCCCATAGAAAACATTCCGGAAGCGAATCCTAATGTAATATTGGCATTATTCGGACCTGACACAACATGTGCAGTGGCCAAACCTGAACCCCCGATTAAAATATTTCTAACAATGCCATAACCTGTTCCACCCACTAAGCTGCCGCCGCCACTGATAGAAGTCTGATTAAGCTCCGGAATGCCTTTCATATAATCTTCCAATCTTTCAAAATTGCCGCCTATTAGTCCGGATTGAAAATGTCCGAAACCACCTCTTTCTATTTGAGCGGATGAAACGAGGCTAAAAACCGTAAAAAACAGCGTAAACAAGCTTTTCATATCACATAATTTTTTACGAAATTAAGTCAACGACATTTAAATAACGTGATATTTATCAGCATCCATACATTTGTGCTTGTGAGTGAACATAGAAAGAAATTTACCAACGACTTAACCCATGAAAGCAGTCCGTATTTGCTGCAACATGCGCACAATCCGGTGAACTGGAATGCTTGGAATGAAAAGGTCTTGGCAAAAGCTGTTTTAGAAAATAAGCCCTTATTGGTGAGTATTGGTTACTCTGCCTGCCATTGGTGCCATGTTATGGAGCGAGAAAGCTTTGAAAATGAGGACATAGCGGAATTGATGAATGAACATTTCCTTTGTATCAAGGTAGATCGAGAAGAACGACCGGATGTGGATCATGTTTATATGAATGCCTTGCAACTGATCACCGGTCAAGGTGGTTGGCCTTTAAATATGTTTGCCATGCCGGATGGAAGTCCTTTTCATGGGGGCACCTATTTCAGGCCGGATGATTTCAAGCGATTGTTGGAGGTTGTGCATCATGAATTTACCCAAAACAGAGACAAACTTGAAACTTTTGCCGTTGAATTGAAAAAAGGCATGCAAAGTCAATTGAAAGGCTTGCAAATTCAACCCGGTTCTGATTTTTCAGTGATGACCCTGCAAAAAGGGTTAGAAGAATGGCAAACGGATTTCGATTCTACGTGGGGTGGAAATACGCGTGTTCCTAAATTTCCCATGCCGGTGTGCTGGAAATATCTGAATGCATATGCGCATAACGCTGATCTGAACACCTTAAAAGAACATTTTCACAGAACATTGGTGAGAATCGGAAGAGGAGGGATTTATGATCAGATTGGGGGAGGATTTGCGCGTTACTCAACCGACCGATTTTGGAAAGTTCCTCATTTTGAGAAAATGCTTTACGACAATGGTCAACTTTTAGAATTATTTGCCATAGGTCTAAAAACTACCCGAAAGTCGGAGTATAAGCGATTAATTAACGATACCGTTCAGTGGATTGATCGTGAGATGACCGTGGAAGGTGGCATTTGGATCAGTGCTTTAGATGCAGATAGTGAAGGAGAAGAAGGTCGGTTTTATGTTTGGAAGGAAGATGAACTTAAGGAGATCCTTGGGGCTGATTACCTTTTCGTAAGCAGTTATTACAATCTAAATAAGCTGGGGTATTGGGAAGATGGTAATTATATCTTGATGCGCGATGCCTCAGATGAAGTAATGGCCGAGGAGTGGGGAATTTCGCAGGAGGAATTGGCTCAAAAGGTATCGATGATTAACGGAAAGCTGTTAAAAATTCGAAATCAACGTGTTCATCCCGAGGCAGATGACAAGTGTTTGGCTTCCTGGAATGCATTGACCATTATGGGGCTTCTTGAAAGCCATCAGGCCACCGGAGAGGCCACCTATTTTGAAATGGCTTTGCGCAATTTGGAATTAATGGATCGATATCAAGTGACCGAAAATGGGATGATCTATCGTTCTCGTAAGGATGGAATTTCAAGTATTCCGGGGTTTCTGGATGATTACGCGTTCATGGCCTTGGCCATGGAAAAAATGTATGAATGTACCTTCAATGAGGAATGGTTGAGAAAATCAACGCAAATAGCGGAAACCATCGTAGATCAGTTTTATGATGCCACTGAAGGGATCTTCTATTACACAAGCAAAGATGCTGCGGATCTGGTCGTGCGTCCGGTAGAGACGTATGACAATGTAATTCCGTCTGCATCATCGGCCGTATGTGAGTTGTTGTTTCGGTTGGGTCATCGATTAGACAGAATGAGTTGGATTGAGCTGTCGCAAAAGTTGACATTAAAAATGGTTCCTCTCATTGAAAGGGCTACCGAAAGTTTTTCGAATTGGGCAAGATTATATTTAACCATGACGATAGGTATCACCGAAGTGAGTGTGGTCGGCGAAGGAGCATCGGATGTGATGAAGGCAATACAGCGTCATTACTTGCCTTTTAGCTTGTTTTCAGGTTCGAATGATGACAGCGAAATTCCTGTTCTGAAAGGTAAATTTCAAGAGGGCAAAACGCTCATTTATGTTTGTAAAAATCATCATTGTCTGGCACCGGTTGAAACGGTGGAGGACGCGTTGATGTTGATTTAGTGGATGATTTATCTGGGGTAGTGGGGGCTGCAAGCAAGCAGAATCACCTCTTGATTCAAGCACCATGCTCCCCGAGGTCTCCGCAGGGACCTTGGGGAGTTTAAATCCAACAAAATCCCACTAAACATCAAATACATTAATAACAAATCCAACAAAATCCCACTAAACATCAAATAAATTAATAACAAATCCAACAAAATTCCACTAAGCATCAAATTCATCATCAACCCCGTCTCAATCTTTGCTGCACTGCATCACTCTGAAGTTCACGCAAGGCATCAGCCGCAATCCAACGGGCAGATTTTGACGGGAGCTGCTGAATGCGGCGGGCGCAGGCAATCGCTGCCAGATTGAGGGTTTCATTGCGTTTGCCGATTTGACGCAAGGCCCAGTTTACCGCCTTTTTAACAAAATTTCGATTATCATCGGAAGCTTTTTCAATCACCGCAAATAAGGAAATAAATTTCTCATCAGGCGCTTTTTTATCATGCACCGCCAAACCGGCCAATAAAGAAAAAGCAGCCCGTTTCTCAAACTCAGGTATTCGTCTTGACCATTCGACCACTTTTTCATAGGCATGCGGCCAAGTAACAAATAGGTTCATGCAAGCCTGATCGGTGATATCCCAGGAATCGAAATCTTTCAACCATAATTCCATCTGGATTTCTGTCAATTTCTTTGGGTCATCAATAAAAATAGCCATTAAACGGGCTTCATGCAATTCAGTTTTCCATAATTCCAGCGCGAGTTCATGATTTTTGCGATAGGGCTTTGCCAAATCTCTCAGCACCGGTAATTTGATTCCAAAAGCTTTCGATGCGTTGATGCCAAACCTCGCCATACCGGCAATGTTTCGTTCATCCCTGTGGTCAATGAATTTTTGAATGATAACTGATACCTCGTTCATAGAAATCAAAATTAGCATTAATTAAAAAAAGCTGATTCGTTTCCGAATCAGCTTTTCATATCATTGGATGACGGTTATTATTTCCTCAAGGTCATCTCGTTAATAAGGTGGGTTGCACCGGCATATTTGTCGATGATCCACAACACGTAGCGAACATCGACAGAAATAGTCCTCTGCAAATCGGGTTCGAAGGCGATATCTCCACTCATGGCTTCCCAATTTCCGTCGAAAGCCAATCCGATGAGTTCACCATTTCCATTGATCACAGGACTTCCGGAGTTACCACCGGTGATGTCGTTGTTGCTCAGGAAACAAACGCGAAGTTCACCGTCCTGCGCATATTGACCGAAGTCTTTCTTCTTCGCCAATTCTAGGAATTTTACCGGTAAATCAAATTCGTCATCTCCGGGAACATATTTCTCAATAACGCCATTTAAAGTGGTGTAATGCTTGTAAAAAACTGCATCTGCAGGAACATAATCCAAAACCTGCCCGTAAGTCACACGCATGGTAGAATTCGCATCCGGAGCATATTTCTTGGTAGGATTCATCTCCATCAAACCTTTTACATACAATCTCGCTGCTTTTTCGATTTTTTCATCAATCAGGGCGTTTTGAGTAAGTAAGCTATTTCTGTACAATTCAATAAAAGCACTTATCATCAAATAAGCCGGGTCTTTTTTGAATACTTTGGCAGATGGTTTATCCAGAAATTTCTTCACCAATTCGGGGTTGTCAAAAATAGATTTCTTGAATATCGCTGCACTCAATTTGTCAAAGTCTCCTTTGTATTTCTTCACCATTTTGGCAAAATATTCAGGATGATTATTGGCAGGTATATCGTTATAGTAATACTTTAACATTTCTGCACAAACTTTTTGATCAATAGGAGAATAATAGTTTTTGTAAAAGGGGTCTGTACCTTTTCTCAACGCATCAACCGCAGCTGTTATGGCTTTTTGATCACCTCCTTTTAGCGCGGCTTCCAGTCTGCTGAATCTCCAGCTAAAGGAAAGAATTTCAGTACCCATAATGGCTTCCTGGAAATAGGTCATCGGAAGTTCTATGGCTTCACGTTGAACATATCCCTGATCATACAAATCCATTACATTGACATATTGAGTTTTTCTTGAAGGATCGGCGTTTACCCAAGTCATGAAAGCATCTTCTTCTGCTTTTTTCTGTTCGTAAACATTTAATCTTTTCAAGCCTTTGGTTTGACCAATAAAATATTTCCAGTAGTTGCTTACTGAAGCATGTTTAGCCGCATATTGAATGCGCACTGCATCTGAAGTCGCTTGACCTTCTTCATAGAGATCCAATTTTGTTCTGCGAATTTTTACGCGCGCCGGTTGTTCTTTCTCAACAGCCAATTTAACCCCGTGGGAAGTGAGGAAACGATCGGTGCTACCCGGATATCCATAAATCATGGCATAATCTCCTTTTTCCACTCCTTTTAAAGATACGGGTAAATGATGTTTTGGCTTATAAGGCACATTTTCTGTTGAATAAGCAGCAGGTTTATTGTCTTTATTGGCATACACACGGAAAAGCGTAAAATCTCCGGTGTGTCTTGGCCACATCCAATTATCCGTATCACCGCCGTATTTACCAACCGATGAGGGAGGTGCACCCACCAATCTCACATCATCAAATATCTGATAAACAAACATATAAAAAGCATTTCCGTTAAACATGCTCTTCACATCGGCATCATATTCCTTTCCTTTGGTGATTGAATCGCGCAAAGCTTTCGCATTTTTTTCAATCACTTCATTGCGTTGCACTTCGGTCATTTCGTCGGTTAGCCCAACAATCATTTTCGCAGAAACATCTTCAATACGAACCAAAAAAGATACGGAGAAACCGGCAGGCAGCTCATCGCTTTGCTTCATCGCCCAAAATCCATTGGTAAGATAATCATGTTCAACAGAGCTTTTTTCCTGAATCACGTTGTAACCGCAGTGATGGTTGGTGAGCATCAATCCTTCTGCAGAAATGATTTCACCGGTACAAAAGCCACGACCTAAGCGCACGATGGCATCTTTCAGGCTTGAATTATTGATGTCATACAGTTGTTCTGGTGTGAGTTTCAATCCCAAACGCACCATTTCATTGTAGTTTTGATCCTTTAAAAGGAGTGGGAGCCATTTCCCTTCGTCGGCCCTTGCAGGTGACAAAAGCACCAAGGCTAAAATTGAGTAGATAAATTTCTTCATGCTGATTTTTTGTTAATGGTGCAAAACTCTAAAAATATTTGAAATATCCGCCATATAAACGGTTAGTTTGTAATCAGTTTAGACAGAAGCGTAATTAGCGACGTTAAAAATACCCGATTGAAGAAACTACATTTCAATTCAATATTCAGCCGATATTTCTGGGTTTTGGCCCTGATCGATCTGATAGTCATTCAATTCAGTCAATCTACCTTTGATTCAGGAGACAGCGTTCTGCACTATCTTCACGCCAAACAAGCCATTCAATATCCACGTTATTTTTTAGAACATTGGTCGAAGCCGTTGTTTGTCTTGTTGGCAGCAATACCTGCTTCTTTCGGTTTTTGGGGGATGAAATTATTCAATTCATGGTGTGTATTAATGGCTACTTGGTTTGCTTTTAAATATCTCAAAAATGAAACTCCCTGGGCATGGTTGGTCATTCCATTCTGTTTATTTGCACCTGAGTTTTTTCTTTCTCAGGCATCCGGACTGACGGAACCTTTATTCAGCGCTGTGCTTATGGTTTCGATTTACTTATGGAAAGAACAAAAAGTTGGATGGGCACTCATATTGGCCTCTTTTCTGCCCTTTGTGCGATCGGAGGGTTGGTTTGTGTTGCCACTGTTTGGATTGGCCGCGATTCTTTCAGGCAAATGGAAACAACTTCTATGGTTAATCACCGGTCATCTTCTCTACGGTTTGGCCGGATTTATGGTGGATGGTGACTTTTTATGGATGTTTCATGAAAACCCGTATCAAGGAATTGAACCGAAATATGGCAATGGTGAATGGAACCATTATTTGCTTCAAACGCCTTTTTTACTCGGCATTCCTTTAACATTTTTCTTTGCAATAGGGCTTGTGAAGGCATTTCAAGAATTAAAAACGGTCGTTCTTTTTAAATCATCTGCCGATAGACTGCTGCTTATCTATGGCATTACGGTTGCTTTTTTTGCAGCACATAGTATCTTTTGGCATTTTGGTTTATTCCATTCCTATGGACTCAAAAGGGTTTTTATAGCCATCATTCCACTCATGGCCATCATGGGGTTCAACGGCGTAAACCTCTTATTATCTTGGATAACCCATCAGAAAGTCAAATCAGCCGTTGTTTTAGTGGTGATATCGTTGGTCGTAATTTTTCCTTTTACACCCAATAAAACGGGATTTGGATTGCCTGAAACTTTTCAACCGGAATCTTCGCAGGATCTCATTCGTCAAACAGCCATGTGGTATCAGTCATCGCCTTATAAGAAATTCAGGATTTCTTACGGTAACCATTATTTTGCCATGGCATTCAAAAAGGATATGGATAATCCCAAAGAAGTGATTCCTATCGGAAAAGTGATCACAAGCGAAATTCCACCTTTAACCATTATTTTCTGGGATAATTATTTTTCCGCAACCGATCAAGGGGTTGAGGCTTCTGCTTTAGAACAAGGGCCATATAGATTGCTCAGAGCATTTAGCGACAGCCAGGGAAATGAAATCCGTGCTTATTTGAAAGAATGAAAGTCCTATCGGATAATGGCTATTTTCCAAATGTGAACATGGCTTATTTCTGATCTCGAAACCACATAAGGATCAAAAATAATATGGATTTTATCCATCATACCGGCATCAACTTCAATGATAGGATGTATGAGAATGGCATCTATCTGCTTCGTTTTTAGGTAATATTCGACTTCAGATTTGGAAGGCATTTTAGTAGGATTCACCTGTCCAATAAACGCCAAAACCGGATCATTTTTAAATTGAGTAAAATACATCGAATCCAATCGGGAGATATATCCACCGGGGCTGTTTTTTTTATGTAAAGTAGACCACAACAAATATTCATCTCGAAAATTGCCTGTCCCATCAAAGCCATCTTTTACGCCATCAGGGATCATCAAAATATTCCTCACTTGCTTGTCTTTGGCAAGAGAGGTTATTCCAACGGGTACATTCCGATGATCGAATAATTGAACTTTCACCGGAACGAATTCGAGCAAGATGCAGCCAAGAATGAATCCTTGAACCAGTTTTGCTTTAATAAAACGGAGATTGAGAGATGATTCAGCCTTTATGGCCAATGCCAAGGGGAGAAATAAGTAAACCATTGAAAAATAACGACCCGGATTGCGGATATGGTTAAGAAATGGTATTTGGTGTATCCATGACAATGGACTGTAACCCAGCGGAAATTCAAGAAATTTGAGTTTAGGAAAACTCAGCAATGCGAAAACGATCACCATGCCCCAGATCCATGAGTGCGGTTTGTTTTTCTGTGATGCAGACAGCAGCATGGGGATCAACAGAAATAAAGTAAATCCTAGAAACACAACTTGTTCGTTCGGACCTTTAAAACCGGCCAAATTGCGCCAATTTTGAATAAAATCGAAATGATACAACCACGACTGTTCAGGCGGTATTAAAAGTCCTGCCAAATCAGCTGAATTATAGAACCCTCCCTTGTCATCGACTCCTTGATTACGAAGCGTTTTGACAAGA